>NZ_JBFUHM010000053.1:0-31030 GCF_056402395.1 Peribacillus sp. P4_B1 | reverse complement strand
GTATTACCGCTTCCCTGGATTCATTGCAGTCGTCACTTTAAGCATATACCTTTTCTTGACGCTATTGGTGTTCGATTGGATGAATGCGGTCCTTACGCTGCCTGGTATTGCGGCATTGGTACTCGGGGTCGGGATGGCTGTCGATGCCAACATCATAACCTACGAGCGGATCAGAGATGAATTGAAACTTGGCCGTTCTGTAAAAGCAGCTTATAAAGAAGGTACGAAAAACTCACTTGCTACGATTACGGATGCGAACTTAACGACCTTGCTGGCTGCGGCTGTTCTATTCTTTTATGGAACAAGCTCCGTTAAAGGGTTTGCGACCACTTTGATCATTTCGATTTTAATGAGTTTCATTACAGCCGTCTATGGTACACGTCTTTTCATGAGCCTTTGGGTGAATAGCGGGTTCCTTGACAAACGCACAACCTGGTTTGGCGTGAAGAAGAAATACATTCACGATTTATCGGAGAAAATTAATTTAATGTCATTGCCAACACGCTTTGATAAAATCGATTTCGTCAAACATCGGAAAGTTTTTTATGGCATTTCAGTCGGTGTAACGATTATCGGGATCATTTTCCTGCTCGTCTTCAGATTGAATCTAGGTATTGATTTCACGAGCGGTACCCGGATTGAGATTGCGTCCAAAGATGTCTTGACGAAACAGCAAGTCGAAACCGAAATTGTCAAGGTCGGTATTGACGAGAATGATGTCAAGGATGTCAGGCTCACTGGAAAAGAAAATAAAAATGCTGTCGTTCGGACAGTCGGTGTCCTTGATAAGCAGGAAATCGCAAAATTGAAGGACCATTTCAAGAAGGATTATGGAGCAGAACCGAATGTCAGCACCGTATCGCCGACAGTCGGAAAAGAACTCGCGAAAAATGCCATGGTTGCGTTAGCGATTGCATCACTCGGAATCATTTTGTATGTATCGATACGATTTGAATGGCGGATGGCTGTACCTGCTGTCGTAGCGCTTATACATGACGCGTTCTTCATCATAACGATATTTAGTGTATTTCGGCTCGAGGTGGATATCACCTTCATTGCTGCGGTACTGACGATCGTCGGTTATTCGATCAATGATACGATCGTAACCTTTGACAGGATTCGTGAAAACTTACGCTTCAGTCGTAAAGTCAAAACCGCTGAAGAGCTTGAGAATATTGTAAATATCAGTATCAGGCAAACATTGACGAGATCCATTAACACCGTACTAACCGTTCTCATTACGGTTATCGCGTTGATGATCTTCGGCAGTGAAGCTATCCGAAACTTCTCAATTGCCCTGTTTATCGGTTTAATATGTGGCGTGTATTCGTCTCTATTAATCGCGTCCCAATTCTGGCTTGATTTAAAAATCAGGGAATTGAAGAAAAAAGGACCACTGAACACCGCAAAAGAAAAGAAACAAAGTCTTGAAGGACAAGTTTAATATGTGAGAGGAGGCTGGCATGATGCCAGCCTTCTTTTTGTGAGACTAGCTTTTTGAATAGGGAATTACAGCCATTTTTGAGTTTAAAATAAATTGAAACCGTTATTGTCGTTTTGTATAATAAGTAAGTTAAGGGGTGAATTCATGTTAAAACCAAAAACCCGGTGGAACTTGCGAACTGCCGATGAAAACAAAGTTGCTGTACTAGCTGAAGAGCTTCATATCACACCTTTGGTTGCAGCCCTGCTTGTGAATCGAGGCCTGGACACGATTGAAAGTGCCCGATCATTTTTATTTGTAAAAAATCAAACTTTTCATGATCCATTTTTATTGAAAGATATGGATAAAGCAGTCTATAGAATAAGAGAAGCGATTCAAAATGGAGAAAAAATACGGATTTTCGGTGATTATGACGCAGATGGCGTGACATCGACCACAGTGATGATGACGGCGCTAACGAGATTGGGGGCCGATGTGGATTTTTATATCCCGAATCGGTTTACAGAGGGCTACGGTCCGAATCCGATGGCGTTCCGCCTTGCAGCTGAGCAAGGGGTGAAGGTATTAATAACCGTCGATACCGGAATTTCTGCAGTCGATGAAGCGAAACTTGCCTGCGAGCTTGGCATGGATTATATTTTGACCGATCACCATGAACCTGGACCGGAATTGCCTGAGGCATTGGCAATTATCCATCCTAAACTTGAGGACAGTTCCTACCCATTTGAAGATCTAGCCGGAGTAGGTGTCGCTTTTAAGCTGGCACACGCTTTGCTAGGGGAATTGCCTGAGGATTTACTTGAAATAGCGGCCATCGGCACCATTGCGGATTTAGTGCCTTTAAAAGGGGAGAACCGCCTCATCGCTGCGAAAGGGATCGAGCAGTTACGATTGACTGGCCGTCCGGGGCTTGTTGCTCTAATGAAAGTGGCGAATGTTCAGCAGGAAGCATTGAATGAAGAATCAATCGGGTTTGCGATGGCACCGCGGATCAATGCTGTCGGACGACTTGGAGATGCTGACCCGGCTGTGGATTTATTGATGTCTGAAAACTTGGCAGAAGCGATGGAACTTGCCAATGAAATCAATGATATTAATAAAGAGCGTCAGGCGATGGTTGCGGCAATGGCGGAAGAAGCGATTCAAGAGGTTGAGGAAAACTTCCCGCCTGAGTCCAATGGTGTCCTTATCATCGGGAGAGAAGGCTGGAACGCAGGGGTAGTGGGGATTGTAGCCTCCAAACTGGTTGAACGCTTTTACCGCCCCACGATTGTATTGAGCTATGACCGGGAAAAGGGGCACGCGAAAGGTTCAGCCCGGAGCATCGCTGGTTTCGATCTTTTTGAAAGTCTTTCCACCTGCCGTGAATTACTGCCTCATTTTGGTGGACATCCGATGGCTGCTGGAATGACGTTGAAAATAGAAGATGTTCAGGAGCTTAGGGACCGCATGAACCTGATTGCGAAGGAACAGCTTAGCGAAGAGGACTTCACACCAATCACCAACTTGGATGGAGCAACCACTCTAGCGGAAGTTTCCGTTCAAACGATTCAGGAAATGAGCTTGCTGGCGCCATTTGGGGTGACGAATCCAAAGCCGAAGATTTTGATAGATTCCGTACAGCTTTCAAGTGTCCGAAAAATCGGTGCCAACCAAAATCACTTGAAAGTGCAGCTTGAAGATGGGGAAAATCATAAACTTGATGGAGTGGGCTTCGGTCTCGGTCATTTTGTGGATGAAATAGCTCCGCACGCTGAAGTCTCGGTGATTGGAGAGCTTTCCATCAATGAGTGGAATAATATGAAAAAGCCCCAGATCTTTGTCCAGGATGTCTCTGTAAACCATTGGCAGTTATTCGATTACCGCGGTAAGGGTCAGGCAGAGAAGTGGCTTGCCGACATTCCGGCACAAAACCGGAAGATCGTCATTTTCTCGGAAGATATTTATAGTAGATATCCATTTTTACAAAACCATTCCGATCTCGTTCATATTAAGAATGGACAGGATGCAGATCAGCTCGACTGCTTCGAAGGCCATGTGGTATTTATGGACATGCCGCCTTTAAGGGAATATTTGAAACGGGTGATTGCCAATAAGAATCCATCGCGTATCTATGCTCACCTTTCCCATGAACAGGACCATTTCTTAAGTACGATGCCAACAAGGGACCATTTTAAATGGTTTTATGCCTTCCTCGCCAAAAAGGGCCCGCTCGATGTGAAAAGATATGGTGATGACCTTGCCAAGTACCGCGGGTGGTCAAGAGATACCGTGGATTTCATTTCTAAGGTGTTTTTTGAGCTTGGTTTTGTTACAATAGAGAATGGGTTAATCATGCTCACAACCAATGCGAAAAAACGCGATCTCAGTGAATCTGAATCGTATATAAGAAAGAAAGAGCAATTTGAGCTTGAACAAGAGCTTGTTTATTCTTCCTATCAGCAATTATTCGATTGGTTCAATCATTATTTAGTTCATGAGGCAACAGACCTTGAGGAGGAAACAAAGCAATGGATTTAAAGCAATATGTAACAATTGTACAAGACTGGCCGAAACCGGGTATTGTCTTCAAAGATATTACAACATTAATGGATAACGGCGCAGCTTATAAATACGCAACAGACCAAATCGTCGAGTACGCTCGCGATAAAAATATCGATTTAGTGGTCGGACCGGAAGCACGCGGATTCATTATCGGATGTCCAGTCGCATACTCATTGGAAGTGGGCTTTGCACCAGTGAGAAAAGAAGGGAAACTTCCGCGTGAAACGATAAAAGTCGAATATGGTTTAGAATACGGCAAGGATGTTTTGACTATCCATAAAGATGCCATTAAACCGGGACAGCGTATTCTGATCACGGACGATTTACTTGCAACTGGCGGTACGATCGAAGCGACGATCAAATTGGTTGAACAGCTTGGCGGAATTGTTGCCGGGATTGCATTCCTTATTGAATTGACGGACTTGGATGGCAAAGATAAATTAGACGGCTATGATGTCTTGACATTAATGAGCTTTTAATAAAGAAGAGCACTCTGACCAGGGTGCTCTTTCTGTTTTACCCGATTTAAATGGATTTTGTCGAATTTCCAGTGAAAAAATGCAGTATTCTTTATAAAATACACGTTTTACTCTTTACATCCTTGCCTTTTTTTTCGATAATAGTAATAATAAAGAGTTTTTCTGCTAATAAGTTTATTTGCACTTGCATCCGTGTTAAGCGGATTTATTTTTTTTCGCAAAAATTGTCACGTTTTGCAGAATAAAGGGAAGTGCTACCAATCATACTCAATCCGGTTTATATCCGGTGGCAGTTAAAGTGGGGTTAAGGTGATTAAATGGCTAATGATCAAATATTGACTGCCGAGCAGGTTGTAGAACGGGCCAGCTTATATCTTCAGCCGGAAGAAGCTGAATTTATTCATAGAGCGTTTAAGTATGCAGAGTATTCTCACCGGGAACAATTCCGTAAATCGGGGGAGCCGTATATTATTCATCCGATTCAAGTGGCGGGCATTCTTGCTGATCTAGAAATGGACCCTGCAACTATTGCGGCAGGTTTTTTACATGATGTTGTTGAAGACACGGAGATCACTCTGAAGGATATTGAAGAGAATTTCAGTCCTGAAGTCGCCATGCTCGTAGATGGCGTGACCAAATTAGGGAAAATCAAGTATAAATCACAACAAGAGCAACAGGCGGAAAACCATCGGAAAATGTTCGTGGCGATGGCCCAGGATATTAGGGTCATCTTGATCAAGCTTGCCGACAGACTGCACAATATGCGGACATTGAAGCATCTGCCGCAGGAAAAGCAGAGAAGGATATCGAACGAGACGCTGGAAATCTTCGCCCCCCTTGCCCATCGTCTTGGTATCAGTACGATTAAATGGGAACTTGAAGATACTGCACTAAGGTATTTGAATCCTCAGCAGTATTACCGAATCGTCAACCTGATGAAGAAAAAGCGTGCAGAACGTGAACAGTATCTGGAAGAAGTCATTGATGAAGTGCGTAAAAACGTTGAGGAAGTCAACATTAAGGCTGACCTTTCCGGCAGACCGAAACATATATACAGCATTTATCGCAAAATGGCTTTGCAAAATAAGCAGTTCAGCGAAATTTATGATTTGCTTGCAGTCCGGATCGTCGTCAATAGCATAAAAGATTGCTATGCCGTTTTAGGGATCATCCATACATGCTGGAAGCCGATGCCTGGCCGATTTAAAGACTATATCGCCATGCCTAAGCCAAATATGTATCAATCGCTCCATACGACGGTGATCGGCCCGAAAGGCGATCCGCTGGAAGTGCAGATCCGTACTTCCGATATGCATCGCATTGCGGAGTTCGGGGTTGCCGCGCATTGGGCTTATAAAGAAGGAAAAGATGTAGGTGAACAGCCTTCATTAGAAGAAAAATTGACTTGGTTCCGGGAAATTCTTGAATTCCAGGATGATGCGACAAATGCCGAGGAATTCATGGAATCACTTAAAATTGATCTTTTTTCTGATATGGTATTCATTTTCACGCCAAAAGGCGATGTCATCGAACTGCCATCAGGATCCAACCCGATTGATTTCGCTTACAGGATTCACTCGGAAATCGGAAATAAAACGATCGGTTCCAAAGTGAACGGGAAAATGGTACCGCTGGATTATAAATTGAAAACTGGCGACATCATTGAAATCCTGACATCTAAGCATTCATATGGTCCAAGTCAGGACTGGCTTAAACTCACTCAAACATCTCAAGCGAAAAATAAGATCCGCCAATTTTTCAAAAAGCAGCGCCGCGAAGAAAATATCGAAAAGGGCAAAGAGCTTGTTGAAAAGGAAATCAAGGAAATGGAGTTCGAACTGAAAGAAATCCTTTCTGCCGAGAACATCAAGCGTGTTGCAGATAAATTCAATTTCCTGAATGAAGAAGATATGTATGCAGCAGTCGGGTATAACGGAATAACAGCACTTCAGGTGGCTAACCGCCTTACCGAAAAGTGGCGTAAGCAGAAAATGGTCGAGCAAGAAGCGGATATTTCAGAAGCGGTAGCCGATCTGAAAACCTTTTCCAATTCATCTAAAAAACGTGACTCAGGTGTAAGGGTACCGGGGATTGATAACCTGCTTATCCGTTTATCACGTTGTTGCAACCCAGTTCCAGGGGATGAAATCGTTGGTTATATAACCAAAGGCCGTGGAGTTTCAGTCCATAGGCAAGACTGCCCGAACCTGGAAAGCGGTGATTCCGATCATCGCCTCGTACCGGTTGAATGGGAAAGTACGATTAACGAGCGCAAGGAATACATCGTTGAAATTGAAATCAGCGGGTATGACCGCCGCGGCTTATTAAACGAAGTGCTGCAAGCCGTCAATGAAACCAAGACCAACATTTCAGCGGTCTCGGGTAAATCCGACAGGAATAAGGTGGCGACCATTCACATGTCGATTTATATTCATAACATTGCCCATTTACAAAAGGTCGTTGACCGTATCAAACAAATTTCAGATGTTTATTCCGTTAGACGGATAATGAACTAAGGGGTTATTATTACCATGCGTGTTGTTTTACAACGTTCCAAAGCCGCCAAAGTCGTTGTCGCAGACCAAATAATCGGTCAAATCGACAGCGGGCTCGTTCTGTTGGTTGGTGTCACCCATGGGGATACCATCGATGACGCCGCATATTTGGCCGATAAGATTGTCAATCTCAGAATATTTGAAGATGAAAATGAAAAGATGAACCACTCACTATTGGATGTGGGAGGTTCGATTTTATCAGTTTCGCAATTCACCCTATATGGCGATTGCCGTAAAGGCCGTCGACCGAACTTCATGGACGCCGCCCGTCCTGAAGAGGCGAATCAAATATATGAAGCATTTAACGAGGAACTCCGGAATAAAGGCGTCCATACGGAAACAGGTCAATTCGGTGCCATGATGGACGTTCAGCTTACTAATGATGGTCCCGTTACATTAATACTGGAAAGCAAAAAATAACCTGCTGCGGCAGGTTTTTTGTTTTTAGTCAATCAGTACGGACGAAAAGAAAAGCCAGCTTCGATGGGAAGCTGGCTTTTCTTTATTTGAAATATCGCGCCAATCCATTATAAATGGCGGATGTGATTTTTTCTTGATACTCATTCGATGATAACGTCAATTCTTCCACTGGATTACTTAAATAACCTAGTTCAATAAGTGTAGCTACCCGTTTGTTTTCCCTGATAACATGAAAATCCCCGTATCGTGATCCGCGGTTTGGCACCTGCATGGTTGAACCGAGTGAATTGGCCAGTGTAGTGGCCAATGAACGTTGATAGCCATGATAGTAGTATGTTGTTATCCCGCTGGTGATCTGGTCCTTGGTGCTATCATAATGGAGGCTGATGAAAGCATCCGCGTTATGGATATGTGAAGTGCCGACCCGGGAAGGGAGCGGAACATAGGTATTGCCGCTTCTGGTCAATATCACTTTGGCCCCTGCAGCCTGAAGTTTGTCACGCAGCAACTCGGCCGTCCGGATCGTCAGGTTTTTCTCTAGAGTGCCACCGACCCCTACTGTACCGCTATCCCTTCCGCCATGGCCGGGATCGATAACGATTGTTTTATCCTTTAAATATTTTTCAACCCCAGGGCGTTGGATCTGCTCGGAATTCCCTTCGACCGTCACGATCCATCCCGCAACATAAGCGGTTTTCCCGTTATTTAGTTTAATCGAATACCAATCGCCTTCCATGCCTGTTGCGGAGAATGTTTCACCTTCATTGACCTGCTTTACGATTTCCGAGTTGCCATCAGGCTCACTTCTAAAAATCGTTCCATCATGAATGATGGTAATCTTGTTTCCCTTTGCCTCAATCCTCTCTTCCTTTGGCGTTTGTTCAACATTCTCTTTTTCCAAGTACCAACTCACGACCCAGCCCTTTTTTGAACCGGAAAGCTGGATCTGCGTCATTTTTCCCTTTGTTTGTAAGACGGCGTAAGTCTCATCCTTGTTCACCGAACCGATGACCTTGCTGTTTAGAGATGCACCTTTCCGCACATTTAAACCCGTAGCGGTTACCCTTGCAGTGGCTCCTGCCGTATTGATTTTCGAATCACCTTTATCTTGGCTTATTTGTATGTAAGGTTCAGCTACCCAGCCGCGGACTCCATGGAAATCAATTTCGGCCCACTCATTTTCAATGCGATAAACGGTCACTGCCGTATTTTTATTCAGCTTTCCTAGCGTTGCGCTGCTTCTCGATGGCTCCGAACGGACATTGAGCCGGTCCACCAAAGTGACACCTGTTTTTGCGGATTGGTTCCTTGCTTCTTTTTCCTTGGATGAGCCTTTCTTCGCTGCATCCCCGGAAGCGGCGGTAAGCTTAAGGTAATCAGAAGAGACCCAGCCTTCAAGAGCCGTTGTTTTGACTTTTATCCAATTTTCATTCTTTTCAATGATGTCGACAGCTGTTCCTTTATTCAAGGAGCCAACCGTTTGAAATGTTGTACCGGGACCTGTACGGACGCGGACGGAGCTGCCTGAGATCATTCCTTGTCCGGATTCCTTTTTGACCAGGTTGGTGTCCGAATCCGACGTTCTTTCCACTAGCCAATTGGCGACCCAGCCAGTTTTACCGATGCCCATCCGGATTTCGATCCAGTCGCCATCTTCCTTCAGGATTGGATAGGATTCCCCTTTTGCCAGTTTTTTTACGATAGGGAAACTGAGACCCGCGCCTTCACGGACATTGACCACTTTGGACGTCACGATAATTTCCCCTTCATCTTTTCCAAAAGCGTGATCGATGGGGAAAATGGCTGCCATAATCAGCATTAGGATCAGGCCGAATAAACCCGATTTCTTCTTCATAAGTTGTCTCTCCCTTTTAACGTCTATATGTATGTATTCTCGTTCAACAAAAATTTTCCTCTTTCCCTGTGCAAAAAACATTTTTTTTAGGAAAGAATAAAGCTTATATAACACTAGGAGGGAACCACATGAAATTCAGCGAAAAAAATCAAACGAGCTTAAGCGGGGGCAATCAAGTATTAGGTGTCGATTTTCACGATTTCATCCAGAAGGAACAAAGCTCAAACCTTGTTGAATTGGCATCCGAATACGGAGTCAATGTCAGGACGATCAAAAATTTGAAAAAACATTTTAACCAATAAAACGCGACAAAATACTGAAGCCTGCCTTGACATTTGAAGTTAACGTCCGTATGATTATAAAATATCAGACTTATTACTGCAATAACCAATGATGGAGAAGAGTAATTAAGAAACACATGGAAAGAGAGGAAATGCCGAGGCTGAAAGCATTCCACATGATGACTTAATGAAAGAACCCTCCGTAGGCTTCACTCTGAACGGATTTTTTCTTAATAGGAGATGGACGTAAAACAGGCGTTAACTGTTTTTGAGCGGGGGCATTTATTTTTTGTGCTTCAACTAGGGTGGCACCACGGGATATCCAAACTCTCGTCCCTTGTAACGGATAAGTTACAAGGGACGGGAGTTTTTTGTTTGGAAAAAATCAGTATAGCGCCGTATCAGAAAGGGCGCCTTGCTTTTAAGGAGGAAACAATATGTCTATTCAGATTCCTAGAGGTACCCAGGATTTATTGCCTGGACAAACGGAAATTTGGCAGTATATCGAAAAGACAGCGCGTGAGATTTGTCACCGTTACCAATATAAAGAAATCCGCACACCGATTTTTGAGCACACGGAATTATTTTTACGTGGTGTAGGGGATACAACCGATATCGTACAAAAAGAGATGTATTCATTTCAAGATCGCGGTGAAAGGAATTTAACCCTTCGTCCGGAAGGCACCGCATCAGTTGTACGGTCTTATATCGAGAACAAAATGTTCGGGTGGGCCAATCAGCCGGTCAAGCTTTATTATATCGGGCCGATGTTCCGTTACGAACGTCCACAAGCAGGCCGCTTCCGTCAGTTCGTTCAATTCGGCATCGAAGCCTTAGGAAGTAAGGATCCCGGAATCGATGCAGAGGTTTTGTCACTTGCGATGAACCTGTACAAAGAACTTGGATTGAAAAAGCTGAAACTTGTGATCAACAGCCTTGGTGATAAGGAAAGCCGGACAGCGCATCGGAATGCATTAATCAAACATTTCGAACCTCGTATTGGCGAGTTTTGCCGTGATTGTCAAAATCGTCTGGAAAAAAACCCATTGCGTATCCTGGATTGCAAAAAAGATCACGATCACGAATTGATGAACACGGCGCCATCCATCATTGAATATTTAAATGATGAATCCCGTATTTATTTCGAAAAGGTTAAACAGCATCTTACGGACTTGGAAATTGAATTCGTCGAGGATCCGACGCTAGTGCGGGGCTTGGATTACTATAATCATACTGCTTTTGAAATCATGAGTGATGCAGAGGGCTTTGGCGCCATTACAACACTTTGCGGAGGCGGCCGATATAACGGGCTTGCTGAAGAACTTGGCGGACCGGAAACACCCGGAATCGGCTTTGCGCTTAGCATTGAACGCCTGATTGCAGCACTGCAAGCAGAAAACATCGAGCTTCCGATCAAAAAGGGTATTGACTGCTATCTTGTTTCCCTAGGTGAAGCGGCCAAGGATTATAACGTCAAACTTGCCCATCAATTGCGGAATGCCGGTTTTACTGTCGAAAAAGACTATCAAGACCGTAAAGTGAAAGCTCAATTCAAATCAGCCGACCGTCTCGAAGCGAGATATGTGGCGACACTCGGTGAAGAGGAATTGGCAAATAATAAAATCAACGTGAAGTTCATGGAAACCGGTGAACAAGTCCAAATGGATCTTGCCACATTCGTTGAACAATTCAAAAAGCTACAGGCTTAAGGGGGAAATACCATGTTTGGCAGAACATACTTCAATGGTGAAGTGACAGAAGCAGCTATTGGTGAAAAAGTAACATTAAAAGGATGGGTACAAAAACGTCGGGATTTGGGCGGGGTCATCTTTATCGACCTGCGTGACAGAAGCGGAGTCGTCCAAGTCGTTTTCAATCCGGACATTTCGGCAGAAGCCTTGGCCACAGCTGAAAAGATCCGTAATGAATATGTCCTTGATATCCAAGGGACAGTCATCAAACGTGAGGAAGCCAACTTCAACCCGAATGTAACAACAGGTACGGTCGAAGTTCAAGCCGAAAACGTTACAATTTTAAATGAAGCGAAAACCCCTCCGTTCGTCATTGATGAAAGAACGGATGTTTCTGAAGATATCCGCTTGAAATACCGTTATTTGGACTTGCGCCGTCCAGCGATGTTCGAAACGTTGAAAATGCGTAACCAAACAACAAAAGCAATCCGTGATTACTTGGACGGTGAAGGCTTCCTGGATATCGAAACACCTATCTTAACGAAAAGCACACCTGAAGGAGCACGTGATTATTTAGTGCCTAGCCGCGTACACGAAGGTGAGTTCTATGCACTTCCGCAGTCACCGCAAATCTTCAAGCAGCTATTGATGGTATCCGGTTTCGAACGTTATTATCAAATTGCCCGCTGTTTCCGTGATGAAGATTTACGCGCCGACAGACAGCCAGAATTCACGCAAATCGATATTGAAACAAGCTTCATGAGCCAAGAAGATATCATTAACACCGCAGAAAACATGATGGCTAAAGTGATGAAAGAAGTTAAAGGGCTTGACGTAACACTGCCATTCCCTAGAATGACATACTTTGAAGCGATGGGCCGTTACGGTTCCGACAAACCGGATACACGTTTCGGAATGGAACTTAAAGATGTCTCTGAAATCGTCAAAGACAGTGATTTCAAAGTATTCACTGGAGCTATTGCAAACGGCGGACAAGTTAAAGCGATCGTCGTTAAGGACGGAAATGCAGATTATTCCCGTAAAGATATTGATGGATTGGCTGAATTTGCAGCGATTTATGGTGCAAAAGGCCTTGCATGGCTGAAAGTTGAAGAAGACGGAGTAAAAGGACCGATCGCTAAATTCTTCGCGGAAGATCAACAGCAATTAGTATCCGTATTGGAAGCTGAAGTGGGCGATCTAATCTTATTCGTTGCAGATAAGAAAGGCGTAGTCGCTGATGCACTTGGAGCACTTCGCAACAAGCTTGGTAAAGAAAGAGGCTTGATTGATCAAAGCAAATTCAACTTCCTATGGGTGACGGACTGGCCATTATTTGAATATGACGAAGAAGAAGGACGCTACTATGCAGCACACCATCCATTCACAATGCCATTCCGTGAAGACATGGACAAACTGGAATCAGACCCAGCAAACGTCCGTGCACAAGCATATGACCTTGTCTTGAACGGCTACGAACTTGGCGGCGGATCACTGCGTATTTACGAACGCGACGTTCAGGAAAAAATGTTCAAAGTCCTTGGATTCTCGGAAGAAGAAGCAAACGCACAATTCGGCTTCCTAATGGATGCATTCGAATACGGAACGCCACCACACGGCGGAATCGCCCTTGGATTGGACCGTATGGTCATGCTGCTTGCTGGCCGCACGAACCTTCGCGACACCATCGCGTTCCCGAAAACAGCAAGCGCAAGCGACCTGCTCGTTGACGCACCAAGTGCTGTAAGTGACAAGCAATTGGCCGAACTTAGCCTAAGGCTTGCTGCACTAAAAAAATAATCAATCTGGCAAAAATATGAAAAAATACCTAGATGGTTTCTCTTGAAACAGAGTTAAGCATTATGATATGATGTTTTCAACAAGTAAGGGTCCTGATGTGTTCGTTCTTTAACCTATAAGTTTTGACCGAACACTTATAGTTACCGGGAGCACTAGTTTCCTGGCCGCGTAAATGCCTCCCTCGAAGAGGACTTACAAACGCGAGGAACCGAGCACCCACCTGCGGAGAGCGGGTTCAAAACAAAGGCGTAAACGGCACAATTGGGACTCTTACAACTTACAAAGCAACTCATGTTAAATAAACATGGGTTTTTTTGTGCGTTAAAAAAGTGAAGAATGGTAACTTACAAGTAAATGGTGTGAACTCACGAGTAAATGGCATGAATTCACGAGTAAATGGTGCAAACTCACGAGTAAAAGGTGTGAATTCACGAGTAAAAGGGGTGAATTCACGAGTAAAAGGGGTGAATTCACGAGTAAAAGGGGTGAATTCACGAGTAAAAGGGGTGAATTCACGAGTAAAAGGGGTGAATTCACGAGTAAATGGTGTGAACTCACGAGTAATGGGTGAATTCACGAGTAAAAGGTGTGAATTCACGAGTAAATGTGGTGAACTCACGAGTAAATGGTGCAAACTCACGAGTAAAAGGTGCAAACTCACGAGTAAAGGGCATGAATTCACGAGTAAAAGGGGTGAATTCACGAGTAATGGCATGAATTCACGAGTAAATGGTGCAAACTTACGAGTAAATGGCGCAAACACACGAGTAAAAGGGGTGAATTCACGAGTAAATGGCGCAAACACACGAGTAAAAGGTGTGAATTCACGAGTAAATGTGGTGAACTCACGAGTAATGGAGTGAAATTACGAGTAAAGAGCATGATTTTACAGTAAAAAGGGTGAATTCTCGACCGAATAAAAAAAATACATGAGTTTAGGAACAAATCTGACGAATTAAACAGAGCAAACTCAGAGTAAAATGCTGATTTTTAGTTTCCCAGCAGGAAAAAAGGGTTTTAATAAAGAAGCTAAAAAAGAAGGAGTTGACGAATGAATGCTAAAACCGTGTGAAAAGCCTATGAAAATGCTCAAACTGGAGGCATTAAGCAGGAGGCTAACATCAAACCATCCGAAACAGGAACAGATAAGGAACGATTTCCGGAAAATTCGAACAGGGTTTAACGGGGAGCGGAGTATTGGAAATGAGTTGAAGGATCTTCCAAAAGAATATCGAGTATTACATGATTTGAGGCTAAGTCACGATGGGAGCCGTTATTTTCAAATGGATTTCCTTATTATCACCCGGAATTACTGTATCATCATCGAAGTGAAAAACTTTGCGGGAATGCTCTATTTTGATCGTTCTTATCCTCAATTGATTCGGACAAAAGATGGGCAGGAACAAGCTTATCTGGATCCATTAATTCAAGTGGATGTGCAAAAATCCTGCTTAATGGATTGGCTCACTCTTCATAACTTTCCCTCGCTACCGATTGAAACGCTCATTGCCAATGCAAACTCGAATACCATCATAAGGACTACCCCAGGTTTTACCCCCATTTTCAAAAAAATCACGGGAAAAGAAACTCTGATTTCCAAGATTCATACCATTGAAGAAAAGTATCCTTCTGCGCAGTTGACCCAAAGGCAGAGCAATAAACTATCGAACACATTGCTGCAAAAAAATGCCCCATATGATCCGGATATACTCGAATGGTATCAAATTGATGTGAAAGATCTGCTAAATAGCGTTCAATGCCCTGATTGTTCAGCTCTTCATATGCAATATCACTGGGGCAAATGGTCATGTGGTCAATGTTCTTACGCCTCCAAAGATGCCCACATTCAAACTCTTCGTGATTATGCCCTCCTCATAGAGCCCAAAATTACGAATCAACAAGCACGGCTCTTATTACAAATAGATTCAATTGATATCATGCAACGAATGCTATCTGCTCTTGAATTGCCCTATTTGGGACAATATAAAAATAGAGTATATAGACTTGATGGATTAATTCACGAGTAAAGTGCCCAAACTCACGAGTAAAGTGCCCAAACTCACGAGTAAAGTGCCTAAACTCACGAGTAAACGCCCTAAACTCACGAGTAAAGCGCCCAAACTCACGAGTAAAGTGCCCAAACTCACGAGTAAACGCCCTAAATCCACGAGTAAGGTGCCTAAACTCACGAGTAAAGCGCCCAAATTCACGAGTAAACGCCCTAAATCCACGAGTAAAGTGCCCAAACTCATGACCAAACCCAATTTCTCTCGAGTAAGTCTCCATTATTCTCGAATACAACTTAAATATCCCCATTTAAGTAACATTCCGCAATATAGATTCGTAAATTATAGTAAGATTGAAATAATAATTAGCCAAGGATAGAAAGTAGTGAGAGCTTTGAAGGATTTATTGAATGCAAAGAGGAAGGAAATGCTTCAATTAGTGGAGCAGCTAGTGAATATAGATAGTGGTTCTCATACGAAAAAGGGCATTGATGAAATTGGTTCGATTTTAAAAACGAAATTTGAAAGCTTGGATTTTATTGTGGATACGGTCGAGCAGCAGAATTATGGCAATCAGCTGGTCATCCAGCATCGTGACGCGCATCAGCCGCATATTGTTGTCGTCGCACATATGGATACGGTTTTTCCTGAAGGGACAGCCCAAAAACGTCCTTTTATAGTGAAGGGAAATCGGGCTTACGGTCCTGGTGTTGCTGATATGAAGGCTAGTTTGGTTTTGCTTTTTTATGCGATCCTTTGTTTGAAACAATCGGGGCAGACAGGCTATAAGCATGTCCAAATCATTCTCAATAGTGATGAAGAGATCGGGTCTCCGTCGTCCGCTTCACTTATATCGGAAAAGGCGGCTGATAAGAAGTTCGCGTTAATTCTTGAACCAGCAAGGGCGGATGGTTCACTGGTCACGGAAAGAAGGGGCTGCGGACAATTTAAGGTGGATGTAGTGGGGGTGGCCGCCCATGCAGGGATTGAACCGGAAAAGGGTCGAAGTGCAATTGAAGAGTTGGCTCATAAGATCATCGCCTTACACCAATTGAATGATCCAAAGAAAGGAATCAGCGTTAATGTCGGCATGATTGAAGGAGGTTCTGCTGTCAATACCATCGCTTCCCATGCAGCCGCTTATGTGGATGTGCGGATCTCTGAAAAAAAGCAAGAAGGCATCATCCTCAAACAATTGAAAAAAATCTGCGCGGAAACCTATATTCCAGGGACGAAAACGGTATTAAGCGGGAAAATGGACCGGTCTCCCATGGAAAAGAACGAGRAAACGAACTTGCTTTTAGAGACAATCCGTCAGTCTGGGAAGGAAATTGGCATCCAAATCACGGATATGGCCACTGGTGGAGGATCGGATGCTTCTTTTACTTCTGAATTGGGTATAGCGACAGTGGATGGACTCGGGCCCATTGGAGGGGATGCACATAGTGATGAGGAGTATTTGGATATTCCCAGCCTGACAGAACGGACTCTCCTGCTGGCTACCATCCTTCAAAAATTATCAAAAATGACCTAGTACATTAATTCCGATTAGACTGCTTATATTTCGCTTGTCATAAATGATGTTTATGATATATTGTTAAATGGGAAGCTAAATAAGAACAGAATTTATTGGAGTTGAATATATATGCTGCATCAGTTTTCACGAAATGAATTAGCAATTGGCAAGGAAGGCATCGATATACTGAAAAACACGACCGTTGCTGTCCTGGGTGTGGGAGGCGTAGGTTCTTTTTCAGCTGAAGCATTGGCACGCACGGGTGTCGGCCGTATTATTCTTGTGGATAAGGACGATGTCGACATAACTAATGTAAACAGGCAGATTCATGCATTATTATCAACAGTCGGTCAACCGAAAGCGGAATTGATGAAAAATCGCATTCAAGACATCAATCCCGACTGCGAAGTGATCGCTCTTAAAATGTTCTATACAGAAGAAACGTTTGAGGAATTCTTCAGTTATGGCCTGGATTATGTCATTGATGCATCCGATACGGTCATTTATAAGATGCATGTGATGAAGGAATGCCTGAAACGGAATATCAAGGTGATTTCAAGCATGGGGGCCGCTAATAAAATGGATCCTACGCGTTTCCAAATTGCCGATATCTCCAAAACGCATACAGATCCGCTTGCAAAGGTCATTCGTACTAGATTGCGTAAAGAAGGCATCACAAAGGGAATTCCCGTCGTCTTCTCGGACGAAAGCCCGATTGTCATTCGTGAGGATGTCCGGAAAGAAGTCGGCAATGATGAGGCGAAAATCCGTAAAGCCCAAATGCCGCCATCTTCGAATGCTTTCGTACCATCTGTAGCGGGCTTAATTGCGGCAAGCTGGGTAATCAATGATATTTTAAAAGACATTGAAGTTCGCCGTGTAAATGATTGATAATAAGTTGACTGACTCTATACGGGGTCAGTTTTTTTTGTCGAAAAAGCATATATTTCCTTATAATAACTTTTTTATCCATATCTTATAGACGGGGTCGAAAGAATGAGATAAAATATTTTCAGAATATTCTTTTTATTCGGATATCATTTTTGTTTAAAAGAACATACAAAACAAGGGGGTTTCAAATGAAGAATAAAAAGCTGGCAGGAGTGTTTCTATCACTTTCATTGGTTGCAGGGGCGCTCGCAGGCTGTGGTGGCGACGTGAAAACCAGCAGTTCAGGCGGGAGTTCATCCAAATCGGGTGACACAATCAAAATTGGGGCCAACCTTGAATTGTCCGGAGGTACGGCATCATTCGGCCAATCGGCCGCAGATGGTTTGAAACTGGCCATCGATGAAATTAATAAAGAGGGCATCGACGGTAAGAAACTGGAAATCGTTAAGGTTGATAATAAATCAGATGCAGCAGAAGCTACAAGCGGTTCGATTAAGTTAGTCAGTCAGGACAAGGTTGTTGCTGTAGTCGGATCAGCGACAAGCACAAATACATTGGCACAGGTTCAGGTCGCACAGGATAATAAAGTTCCTCTACTTACACCAACTGCAACAAATCCCGACATCACCAATAAAGCTGGAAAGCTGAATGATTATGTGTTCAGAACTTGCTTTATCGATCCATTCCAAGGTACGGTTGCAGCCAATTTCGCATCCGACGAAATAGGGGCGAAGACGGCTGCGATCTATGTGGACAGCGCAAGTGATTATTCTAAAGGGTTGGCCGCAGCTTTTAAAGAAGCGTTCACTGCCAAGGGCGGTAAAATCGTTGCAGAAGAAGCTTATGTTACAAAAGATACTGATTTCCGCTCTACATTGACAAGGATCAAATCCGCAAAACCAGAGTTCGTTTTCCTTCCTGGTTATTATGAAGAAGTCGGATTGATCTTAAAGCAGGCCCGTGAGGACGGGATGGACCTTCCGTTCATGGGCGGAGACGGCTGGGATTCCCCGAAGGTCGTTGAAATTGCCGGAGCTGAGGCGTTAAAAAATACCTATATTACGAATCACTATTCCCCAGAAGATGAAGATCCAAAAATTCAGGATTTCGTTGCCGCCTTCAAAAAGGAATACAATAAAACACCGGATGCTTTTGCCGCACTTGGCTATGATACTGGGTACTACTTGGCAGATGCCATCAAAAGGTCTGGAGATGCCTCTCCCAAAAAAATCAGACAAGCGTTGGAAGAAGTCAAAGATCTTAAATTAGTTTCCGGAACGCTGAACCTTGATGAAAATCATGATCCGATCAAATCGGCGACCATTCTGGAATATGTAGATGGCAAACAAACATTCAAGACAAAAATCAATCCATAATACCTTATGTGGATAGGGGGCAGCACCCCCTATTCTATATTCACTTAAATAACGCCTTATCGGGGAGAGTGGAATATGGAACTGATTCAGCAATTGGTAAATGGCATTTCACTCGGCAGCATTTATGCATTGATTGCGCTTGGCTATACGATGGTATATGGGATCGTCAAGCTGATAAACTTCGCCCATGGCGACGTATTCATGGTTGGTTCATTTGTAGGGTTTTACGCCATAACCGTTATGGACTTATCCTTCATCCCGGCTTTATTGATTTCGATGGTCACTTGTGCCATCTTTGGCGTTTTAATTGAAAGGATCGCTTATAAACCCCTTCGTAATGCAACACGGATTGCGGCATTGATAACTGCCATCGGTGTTTCCCTTCTGATAGAAAATGGGCTGATTTACATCCGGGGCGCCCAGCCGGAAGCCTATCCAAATAATGTCCTTCCGATGGATAAACTCGATATATTCGGCGTTTCCATCAGCAGTCAATCGATATTGATCTTATCTGTATCCATCATTTTAATGATCATCCTACAATTCGTTGTCCATAAAACCAAAATCGGCAAAGCGATGCGTGCCGTTTCATTCGATTCCGAAACGGCTAAGCTTATGGGAATCAATGTGAATCATACGATTTCAGCTACCTTCGCCATAGGCTCGGCTTTGGCAGGGGCGGCCGGTGTCATTTTGGGAATCTACTATATTAAAATCGAGCCGTTGATGGGCGTCCTTCCTGGCCTTAAAGCGTTTGTGGCCGCAGTACTGGGCGGTATCGGCATCATTCCGGGAGCGATGGTAGGCGGATTGCTGCTTGGAGTCATCGAGGCCTTGGTCAGTGCCGCCGGTTACTCTTTATGGCGCGATGGTGTGGCTTTCATCGTTCTTATCTTGATTTTGATTTTCTTGCCGCAGGGTCTATTCGGTAAAAACAACGATTACTTTAAAGAATTCAAACCGCCGTTGGGCGTTTTTTTTGTGGGGAAATGAAGCTTGGGAGATGGGAAATATACAAGGTAGCTTAAAATGGACAGGAGATTCATGCATGATTTTATGCATTCAAAATAGTATTATTCAATTTTGATATAGGAATTAAGACTAAAGAGGAGCGAGAAAACTGGGTTTAATTCCCTATCAGTATACTTGTATTTTGGTAAAAATGTAATTAATAGGAAGGGTAAAATGAGAGAATGAATAAATTTTTTTGAGCAATAAATGAGGATTTTACAATTTCAATATAATTAAATTATCAGTTTTTTCTGAATATATCCATTGTTTTCGCAATATTTAAAATATATAAAGATAAAAATGGTGTTGTGCTCCCTGTGAAAAATATACTATTTGGCGAAATATTCTCATAATTATTGTATAGACGGAATGAAAATTATGCGGTAAACTATTTTTCGAAATATTAATTTAATTTAGAAGATTTAATCTAATCAATTTTTTCTGGGGCATCTTGAATAAATATTCATGCATCAGAGCTATGATTACAAAATGGGGGGATTATTTTGAAGAAGAAAAAATTAGCAGGGGCATTCCTTTCTCTAACACTTGCTGCAGGAGTTCTAGCGGGTTGTTCCGGCTCCGGTTCATCAGATAAAACAAGCGGGGACGGTGATACGATCAAGATCGGTGTCAACCTTGAATTATCAGGCGGTGTAGCCTCATATGGTCAATCAATTTCGGAAGGCCTGGAACTTGCGACTGCAGAAATCAATAAAGAAGGCATTGACGGAAAAAAAATCAAACTAATAAAAGTCGATAATAAATCTGAAGCGTCCGAAGCGACTAGCGGCGCAATCAAGCTGACATCACAAGATAAGGTTGCAGCGATCGTGGGTGCAGCGACAAGCACGAACTCGATTGCACAAGTGCAGATTGCACAAGATAATAAAGTGCCGGTCATCTCACCTTCTGGTACAAGCCCTGAAATCACTTTCAGCAAGGATAAATTGAATGATTACATTTTCAGGACAAGCTTCATCGATCCTTTCCAAGGAACGGTTGCTGCGAATTTTGCCACTAAAGAAATCAAAGCGAAAAGTGCGGCCATCTATATTGACAGCGCAAGTGATTATTCAAAAGGATTAGCTGCAGCCTTTAAAGAACAATTCGAAAAAAATGGCGGAAAGATCGTAGCCCAGGAAGCTTACATTGCGAAGGATACGGATTTCCGTTCCACATTGACTCGTTTGAAATCGGCAAAACCTGATTTCATCTTCCTGCCTGGTTACTATGAGGAAGCTGGTCTGATCGTGAAGCAGGCGCGTGAAACTGGACTTGACGTCCCATTCATGGGCGGAGACGGCTGGGACTCTCCTAAGCTAGTTGAAATTGCCGGTGCAAAAGCGCTTAATCACACGTTCATAACGAACCATTATTCTTCAGGTGACCCTGATGAGAAAATTCAGAAATTTGTGTCAGCATTTAAAGCGAAGTACAAAGATAAATCCCCGGATGCATTTAACGCTCTAGGATATGACACAGGATACTTCCTTGCCGATGCGATCAAACGTGCCGGTTCAGCCGATTCAGAAAAAATTAAAGAAGCGCTGGAAAAAACGAAAGACCTTGAGCTTGTAACGGGTACTTTTACATTGGATGAAAAACATAATCCGATCAAATCCGCTACAATCCTTGAATTTAAAGAGGGAAAACAAGTATTTAACACAAAAATCAATCCTTAATTTCGGAGAATAACTCCAACCCTTTCGCCGGCCCTTCGTCATAAGAGAAGGTGCTGGCGAATTCTCATTTTTCAGGTATACCAGGTCACTGAACTTCCCCTTGGCGGAATGCAAAGATTCTGGACTAATCACATTATAAAATTAGATTTTTCAAGGAGAGTCGAACATGGAATTGATACAGCAGTTAATAAACGGAGTTTCACTAGGAAGTATTTATGCCCTTATCGCT
Source organism: Peribacillus sp. P4_B1 (assembly GCF_056402395.1). Taxonomy (NCBI): domain Bacteria; kingdom Bacillati; phylum Bacillota; class Bacilli; order Caryophanales; family Bacillaceae; genus Peribacillus; species Peribacillus sp. P4_B1. The sequence goes on along the minus strand of NZ_JBFUHM010000053.1, from coordinate 9,250 downwards.
CTCGGTTATACGATGGTTTACGGGATTGTTAAATTGATAAACTTTGCACATGGTGATGTCTTCATGGTCGGCTCATTCGTTGGATTTTACTCGATAACGGTTCTGGATCTTTCATTTGTGCCAGCTCTATTAATCTCGATGACGATCTGTGCGCTCTTTGGAGTGATAATCGAGCGTATCGCATACAAGCCATTACGAAACGCTACGCGTATTGCAGCACTTATCACGGCCATCGGGGTCTCCCTTTTGATCGAATACGGATTCATCTACGTCCGTGGTGCACAGCCGGAAGCTTACCCGAATGATGTATTGCCGACGGACARGTTCAATATCTTTGGAGTTTCCATCAATAGTCAATCGGTTTTGATTTTTGGAGTGGCTGTAGTCCTGATGATCATTCTTCAAATCATCGTTCATAAAACAAAAATAGGAAAAGCCATGCGTGCCGTTTCATTCGATGCGGATGCAGCCAAGCTGATGGGGATCAATGTTAATAACACGATTTCTGCCACCTTTGCAATCGGCTCCGCTTTAGCTGGGGCAGCAGGCGTCATTTTCGGCATTTATTATATTAAGATCGAACCGCTAATGGGTGTGCTTCCGGGGTTGAAGGCATTTGTCGCCGCCGTACTTGGAGGGATCGGGATTATACCGGGCGCCATGGTCGGAGGCTTATTACTTGGTGTCATCGAGGCTTTGGTCAGTGCCGCCGGTTACTCATTATGGCGTGATGCGGTAGCCTTCGTCGTACTGATTCTTATCTTGATTTTCATGCCACAAGGCTTATTCGGTAAAAACAAAAAAGAAAAAGTATAGGGGAGACAAAGCAATGACTACATTTAAGCGGGCAAAAGGTTTTTGGCTCTCGATTTTACTATCATTGATCTTTTTCGCCGTAGTTCAAGTGTTAATCGGCGGCGGATCGCTAAATCCTTTTTATCAAAATACGCTCATGTTCATCGGGATCAATATCATTCTGGCAGCGAGCCTTCACTTGATCATCGGGATAACAGGGCAGTTTTCCATCGGACATGCCGGATTCCTGGCAGTCGGAGCCTATGCTTCAGCCGTTATGACCATGAAGCTTGACATGCCTTTTGTTGCAGCATTGATAGTGGGCGGTTTGGCGGCAGCGCTGGCAGGATTGATCATCGGAATCCCAAGCTTACGTTTAAAAGGTGACTACTTGGCGATTGCCACCCTCGGTTTTGGGGAAATCGTCCGGATCGTGCTTTTGAATATCGATTATGTTGGCGGGGCAAGCGGGATGCAGGTATCCCATTTGACCACTTGGCCTTGGGTATTCGCTTCCGTTATCGTTACGATCATCGTCATCAGGAACTTCACAAGTTCGACACATGGCAGAGCCTGCATATCGATCCGTGAGGACGAGACGGCTGCCGATTCGATGGGGATCAATACGACCTATTACAAAGTTGTCGCGTTTGCGATCGGTGCCTTTTTCGCCGGAATTGCTGGAGGGCTTTACGCTCATAACTTCTACATCATCCAGCCATCCAACTTCGGATTCCTGAAGTCATTCGATATCTTGATCTTAGTCGTACTTGGCGGCCTTGGAAGTCTTTCAGGAGCCGTATTGGCGGCCATCTTACTGACTGTGGTCACGACATTCCTTCAAGATTATCCTGAAACGCGAATGATCATTTATAGCCTTGTGCTAATCGTCATGATGATCTATCGTCCACAAGGTTTAATGGGGACAAAAGAAATAACATCCATGTTCAAACGTAAAGGAGGCAGCAGCCATGAAAATAAAAACACCGCTGCTTAAAGTCGATTCGGTCGGCATCCAGTTCGGGGGGCTAAAAGCCGTTTCTGATGTTAACGTCGAGCTGTACCCTGGGGAATTGGTTGGCTTGATTGGACCGAACGGAGCAGGGAAAACGACTTTTTTTAACTTACTGACAGGGGTATACGTCCCGACGGAGGGAACGATTTCTTTAAAAGGGGAGGACTTGAGAAAAAAGCCTCCATATAAAATCACACAAAAAGGCATCAGCCGGACATTCCAGAACATTCGCTTATTCAGTGAACTATCCGTGATCGATAATGTAAAGGTGGCCTATCATTCCCTTTCGAAGCATAACATTTTAAGCTCGATCTTCCGGATGCCAATCCATTTTAAAGGCGAAAAGGAAATGGATGAAAAGGCGATTGAGTTCCTGAAGATTTTCAACCTTGATCAATATAAGGATGAAAAGGCTAAGAACCTGCCATATGGCAAACAAAGACGTTTGGAAATTGCCCGTGCACTTGCTGCCAACCCGAAACTGCTTTTGCTGGACGAACCGGCAGCGGGAATGAACCCTCAGGAGACGCACGAGCTCATGAACCTGATTGCCCTCATCCGTGAGAAATTTGATTTGACCGTATTATTGATTGAACATGATATGCCGCTCGTCATGGGTGTTTGCGAACGCATATATGTACTCGATCACGGACAGCTGATCGCTCAAGGCAAGCCAGAGGAAATCCGTAACAATCCAAAAGTCATCGAGGCCTATCTGGGCGAGGAGGTTTCATAATGTTAAAAATCGAGGGCATTAACGTCTATTATGGAAACATTCAAGCCTTGAAAGGAATCTCGCTTTCTATTAATGAAGGTGAAATCGTTACCCTGATCGGGGCAAACGGAGCGGGGAAAAGCACGATGCTGAAAACCATTTCCGGACTGTTAAAACCAAAACAGGGGAAAATCATGTATGAAGGGCAATCCATCGGCGGAAAGGCCGCACAATCCATCGTGAAAATGGGCATCTCCCATGTACCTGAAGGCCGACGTGTATTTGCTAATATGACCGTTGAAGAGAACCTTCAGCTTGGTGCCTATTTACGCAAAGATAAGGCAGGCATCAAGCAGGACATGGAGAAAGTCTATGAATTATTCCCGCGTTTGCTTGAGCGCCTGAAACAGCAATCCGGAACCCTTTCCGGCGGTGAACAGCAAATGCTCGCAATGGGCAGGGCACTCATGGCCAAGCCCCGGCTTTTGTTGTTGGACGAGCCATCCATGGGACTCGCCCCATTATTGGTGAAGCAAATCTTTCATATCATCGAAGAAATCAATAAAACAGGTACAACGATTCTGCTGGTTGAACAAAATGCCAACCTTGCCCTATCCATCGCGGACAGAGCCTATGTTGTCGAAACCGGCCGAATTGTCCTATCAGGCAAATCAGAGGAATTGACCGCAAGCGAAGAAATCAAGAATGCCTATTTAGGAGGACATTAAACCGCTTTATAGCGGATTCAAACTGCAGACAAACTCGAAGAAAAGCGAGTTTGCCTGCAGTTTTTTTATTTCAAAAAAGTGCCAGTTGATTTCAGAAATCCGCTCTCTTTCCGCCGATTGTCTGCAAAGCCTTATCAAAGTAAGCGGCTTTGGGGTCCCGGCTAGCCAGTAATTCGCAGGAGTGTCGCAAATTTCTTCAATCTAGTGTTTCATCCATATAAAAAGTAAAAAACATGAAGGATAAACAAGTCTTCTTTTATAAAAGGATTCGGGGTGAGATACTTCGGCCCCCTTTTTTAGACAAAAGTGTTTATATTTGAATGAGTTGATTGGAACGGAAGGTACGAGACTCCTGCGCGGAAAGCGAGTGCCTGGAGTGGAAATCAAAGTACAAATTTTAAAGTAATCAATTATTATCAAGTTTGTCTATAGTCAACCGCTTTGTTTTAAAATTAGATAGAACCACTTTTGTCGACAAACTGAAACCGCTTATAGCGGTTTTTTCCTATTGGAAAATATGTAATTTTACTAGATAAAAAGGTTAGTAAAACCAAATCACTCGGTATACAATCTAGATAGGGATAATAGTAGAATGGGTTCATGTCAAAACCTCATCCATAGCTATTCTTAATCATATTTTTTGGAGTGATTTCATGCACAAACTTATTCAGGCCTTACTGCCGGTTCTACTGCTATTTATGATTCTGCCAATCTGCCAGCCGGATGCTGCATCTGCAGAAGAAATCCCGCAATCCGATGGTGTCATCGTCAAATATAAAGAGACGAATGATGAACCGATCAACGACTTGATAGAAAAGGTCGAGGTCCCTAAAGGGGAAACGACCGACAACGTTATCGAGGAACTTGAAGAACAGAAGAATGTGGAATATGCAGAGCCAAACTATCTTTTCAAGAAGATGAACAGTCCGAACGACCCTGCCTATAAAGACCAGTGGCATCATAAAACGCTCGGAACGAATGCAGCATGGACAAAAACCATGGGCTCAAAGGAAATGATCGTAGCCATTATTGACGATGGGATCGATCGTAACCACGCTGATTTAAAAGGGAAAATCGTCAATGCCTATGATACGGTACGCAATCGGAAGAATATCGTACCAAAAGGGGAGCATGGAACGCATATCGCTGGCATCATTGCAGGTTCTGCAAACAACGGCATTGGCGGAGCGGGTGTTGCTCCTAACGTAAAACTCATGCCGATCAACGTTTTTGATGGCGAATATGCCAATACGGCCGATATCATTGACGCCATTCATTTTGCCGTACAGCACAAGGCTAACATCATCAATATGAGCCTGGGAGACACCAGTTATTCGGAGGCGTTGAACAAGGCCGTCCAAGAAGCCTATAAAAAAGGCGTCCTGATCGTCGCAGCTGCCGGGAATGAAGGTGATATGGGCAAAAATGTACAGCGTGTGTATCCAGCTGCATACAGCCATGTCATTTCCGTTGCCGCCACTGACTCAAGGGACAAGCGTGCCAGTTATTCCAACTACCATTCAACAGTGGATATTGCAGCCCCTGGAGATGATATCCTTTCAACCTTACCGGATGGTAAATACGGCTGGATGAGCGGAACATCGATGGCCACGCCGATGGTGACGGGTGTAGCGGCACTGATTTGGTCGTATGAGCCCAAGCTCAACAAATCGGAGGTCGAATACCGCCTATATGATTCAGCCGTGGACCTCGGTGCAAAAGGGAAAGACATCTACTATGGAAACGGGCGGCTCAATGCCAAAAAAGCGCTGGAAATGAAGACGCTGACCAAACCGGCCGTGACCGAGATTTCCGATAGGGACACCAAGATGAATGGGAAAATCCCAACTGATTTCAAAACGGGGACCGTCTCCATTTATACCGATAAAAAACAACTCGCCACAGTGAAGATCAACGGCGAAAAGTCGTTTACAGCGTCCATCGAAAAACAAACAGCCGGCACGACCGTCTCTACAAGGGTCATCGATAAATCGGGAAATAAAAGTATACCCGTTTCATTTAAAGTGGCCGATAAAACGGCTCCCTTAAAACCGTCAGTAAATACGGTAGGAGACAATACCGTTAAAGTAGCGGGAAAAGCGGAAGCGGGATCTGCAGTCACTGTCAAAAATGGCAGTACGGTCCTTGGCAAAGCAAATTCCAATAGCGCCGGGAATTTCACCGTAACGATATCAAAGAAACAAAAAGCAGGAAAAGTCCTATCGGTTACAGCAACCGATAAAGCAGGAAATACAAGCTCAGCCAATACAGTGACCGTCGCAGACAAAACAGCACCAAGTAAACCTACGGTCAACACGGTCACGACAAAAACGACAAAAGTAACAGGCAAAGCAGAAGCCAACTCCACTGTCTCCATCAAAGCATCAGGAAAAGTGATCGGCTCTGCCACAGCAACGAATAAAGGCACTTTCTCGGTTAAAATCCCCAAGCAAAAAGCAGGGAAAAACCTATATACCTATGCCAAAGACAAAGCGAAAAACGTAAGCGAATCAAGGAAAGTCACGGTTAAAAAGTGATATGAAAATAGGAACAGCCCCCATAATAAGTACTGGGGGCTGTACTTGTATCACTCTTGTTTTGGGTCAAAAAAAAGAAGCAATAGCGAATATTGCTTCTTTGCTCATCTGTTGTTTCATCTACTTTGCAATATCGTCCTACACGAAATACTTTAAATTTCACCTTCTTCAAGCCTCCTATTATATTCAATTTTACTTATTAATCCTTTTGCATTACAGGTAAGACAATCTGTGTAAATATCGTAGGCCCCCGTACCTGCACAAACATGGCATTTAACATGAGTTTCTGGTATATCCTTTTGCATGAATGAAAAAAGTTTTCCAATATACTGCAGAATAAGCATTCCCAAAACTCCTTTTTTTTTTAATCATACAACAAAAAAAGGCGAAACCTACATGAAATACAATATCATTACTTAAATCAAATAAAACCATTACATACTTTACATTGAATTAAAAAATCGCCTCGATAGATTCAAGGTTATTTTATTAGGTTGAGATAAAATTGTTCGTTGCCGTAAAGTTTTGTTCCAACTCTCCCTTTAAATCAAAGGCTGTTTTCACATACTTTGTTGCTATTTACCAGGTAGTGAGTTGTGGTTGATTTCCCCTCCAGATGCTCGCTTTCCTTGGTGCGGGCGGTGGCCTCCTCGGCGTAAACGCCTGTGGGGTCTCACCTGTCCCGCTGCTCCCGCAGGAGTCTCGCACTTCCGCTCCAATCAACCTTAAATAGTTTCGTTTTAAAAACAACAATCTTTACGAAAAGAGCCAAATCAAAAAAGCCGCTCAAATGGAACGGCCTAACTTTCCTTTATAAACTATCAGGAAGTTTGTCTACTGCATAATTTAATGTTTATGGGCTTTGGGAAACCTGTGGGATATTATAATCCGGATATAATTATTTTTTTCTCAAAATCCATAGGTAAGCCAATATTGAAATCCCCACAGAGACTGCTGCCATTATGTAAATGCTAATATACCCAAATAGATAGCCGATTTGGCCGAAGAGGATGGCACCGCAACCGATTCCAAGATCAAAGAAGGAATAGAAAGTGGCATTGGCCATGCCCTTTCGATTTCGGGCAGCGTGTTCAAGAGACCACGCTTGAAGAGCCGGTTGGACAGCCCCGAATCCAATGCCATAAAAAATAGCTGCCATATACAGAATCATGTTACTTGGCATCCATGCTAGCAATAGCATCGCCGCTACGATAAAAAGAGCAGATGGAATGAAGACAGCTTGATGTCCTTTTTGATCAAAGATTTTTCCAGCGAACATTCGTGTGAAAATAAGAGCTAAAGCGTAAAGAAAAAAGTATCCTTGAATACCTGTCAGACCTTTTTCGATCGTATAAAGCGGTAAGAAGGTAGCAATCCCGCCAAAAGATACCGTAATGAAAAAAACAAGAACGGACGGAGCAACAGCGCTTTTTTCATAAATGTCAAACCTATTAGTTTTAGCGGGGACAGAAGGATGATCTACATTTTTATAGGTAATTGTTGAAGCCATGATCCAAGCTGCCAGGCTTAATGCCCCGCAAAATAAAAACAAATGCTGAAAGGTTAAAACATCCGCTAAGAAAAGTCCAAATGACGGACCAAAAGCCATCGCCAAATTCCCCGATAAAGTGAAGTATCCCATTCCCTCACCTCGACGCTTTGCTGGAATAAGATCGGAGGCAATCGTACCTGATGCGGTAGTCGTATATCCCCAGCCAATCCCTTGGACAATCCTCATTGCACATAGAAGGAAAATACTCATCATAAATCCAAACGAGCCTATCGCTACAGCCAAAAAGGCTAGACCGAACAGGAAAACAAAACGTCTACCTTTTGTTTCCAGGTCCTGTCCGGCAAAGGGGCGGACAATCAGAGCGGAAAATAAAAACATGCCAGCAACTAACCCAATATACCGTTCATTGCCGCCAAGCTCTTTTACAAAAAGCGGAAGGGTAGGGGAAGTCATTTGAAAGGATAAAAAAACAAAGAAGTTAGCAATGAAAATCATCACAAAATCACGTGTCCAGATTTTATTGGCAACCGGAAGTTCTTCTTTTAACAAGGGTACACCCATAATAGTTATTCTCCTTAATTGATAGTAATTATCATTCTCATTTTACTAGAGTTATAGAAAACAATCTATAAAGAATAGAAATAGAAAATAAGTGATCAAATTATATCTAAGTAATATTGACTAATAGATAGTCTGTAAAATCATAATAGAAACAAAAAATTAGGATGGAGGTCACTTTATATTCAGAAAATACAAAATTTTATTTGTAAATATTAATAAAAATGTTATATTTATGTAAATAAATAAGAGGATAGACTTACGAGGAGGAAATGTTTTTTTAGGTTATGGATATTAGCTCTATATCTTACCTAATTTATATGAAGGTGCTAAGAGGTGACAAAAAGTTAGCTATTACTAAGTCCATTGCCAATAATGGTCTGAATTTCTTATGCCATTTGATCATGTTCCTGCCTCTGTCGAACCCTACTGTAAAGTGTAGTTAACTTTGCATAATACAAACGTAGTTGTAAAAGCCTATCTTTACCGTGAAGTTCTAATGGGAATTAATTAATCAACTTGATAATTATGGTGAAATTGTAGGGTATTTGGGATAGTTGTTAAGAGTTCATATCATTAGTGTGAAATTTTAATTAAGGACCTTTTATTTACCATTTATAAGGTTTATTATCAATGGGGAAATGAGAGATTAAAGGAGTTAATTATGGGTAGACTTACAGAGACTTTAATGGAGACGGTAGAAGATTCTCAAAATAGCAGGAAGAAACCTATGGTTGTTAAACTAAATTCCGAACAACTCGATGAATTTATACAAAGATTTCCAGATGACGGGGAATTTTTTGGTTTAAGCTATCACATTCATGATGATAAGACGGTCACTTTTAACTATAATTCAGATGGTAAACATCTAGAAGTATTGAATTTGGTTAAGTGATTTGTACTTTGGAGTATCCAGCAGGAATGCTGGATTTTTTTTGAGCATAAATAATCTTAATGAGATTTTGTTCAAAGTCGAATGATGTAGATGATAAAACAGCATCTTTGAAACCGGCAGTAAATAAAGGCGATACAACACAACAAAAGTTAATGGAAAAGCGGAACAGGCTCTGCCGTTATTGGTAAAATGGGAGCACTGCGCTATGAAAACAAAAGGGGAGTAAACTGTTATGATGGCGAAATAACAAAAGGCCGGTAAAGTCAATTTCATAAATGCAACCCACTCCCATGTTTCCATATATCGCTACGCCTTTTTCCGCAAATACCATCCGATATTAAGCAAATATGAAAAAAAGCCGCCATAATCGCGACTCTTACTTTCCTGCGTTGTGATATATCATTCGTTTCGTTCGTTATTATTTCTTCCATTCTCCAATGCATACTGCTACTTTCTTAGAACACTTGGGACACGTCAGTGTATCAACTCTATCT
>NZ_JBFUHM010000052.1:0-31280 GCF_056402395.1 Peribacillus sp. P4_B1 | reverse complement strand
GAATAGAGGCATGCTTTCCATAAGTGTTTCTACCAATGGAGCAAGTCCAACACTGGCAAAAAAAATCCGGAATGACTTAGGGGAAGTATATGATGAGTCATTTGAAGAGTATCTTGAATTCCTTTTTGAAGCAAGGATGATTATTAAGAAGAGTTCATTTTCAAAAGAGGCAAAATCTAAGTTGTTGAAAGAGTCAATAGAGGATGTTTATAAATATTCCCTAAAAGAAAGATATCGTTTTTTAGCTAGGCTTTTGCCAGTAGAAGCTGAATAAGTAAATCATTGGGCTGATCAGAAAAACTGAAGGCACCTAACCAACATGTCATTTCATTTTGGTTAGGTGCCTCTTCGTGTCTTAAAAGAAATTTGAATGATCTATTCAGGCAACTGTAACCGTCTGTCGGGTCGATGTTATCAAGGTTCTATTTTATTGAAAAAGGGGAAGGTCATGAAAAAGTTAATTGTTTTAGCCTTTATCGGGTTTTTAGCCCAATTAATAGATGGTTCACTTGGAATGGGGTATGGGGTGAGTTCCACTTCCTTATTGTTGACATTCGGGATTGCCCCTGCAGTAGCATCGGCATCCGTTCATTTATCAGAAGTAGTGACCACAGCAGTGTCCGGAGCTTCACATATAAAGTTTGGGAACGTGGATAAAAATATGGTCTATCGCTTGATCATTCCAGGTTCGGTGGGCGCATTTGTAGGTGCATGTTTCCTGAGCAACCTTCCTGCCGAATTAGCTAAACCGTATATTGCCATATTTTTATTTGGCCTTGGTGTGTACGTTTTATTCCGCTTTTTATTTATTTTTAAACCGTCAAAGGAAAACGAAACGGTAAACCCATTAACCGCAAAACAATCCATTCCGTTGGGCCTTTTTGCCGGCTTTTGTGATGCAACTGGCGGAGGTGGATGGGGCCCGATTGCAACGCCTGTTTTATTGTCAAAAAAAGGGATGACTGCGAGAAAAGCCGTAGGAACTGTAGATACGAGTGAATTTGCCATCGCTTTCTTCGGAAGTCTTGGTTTTATCCTTTCTCTTGGATGGGAAGCGGTCAATTGGCTTTGGGTGGCCGCGTTGATTATTGGCGGAGTGGTTGCGGCACCAATTGCAGCCTGGCTCGTCAGAATGCTACCTGCTCAATTAATGGGTGTTTTAGTAGGTGGTTTCATTATCTTAATCAATGTACGAACCCTATTAGCCGCATGGATTCCGATTGAAGCCCATATATATATCTATACAGGCATCGTGATTATATGGCTTTCAGGAATTCTTTTTACCATCAATAAGATGTCCACAGCAAGAAAAGTTGATCATATCGAACAACAACAGCAGAATGTTTCCTAATTCCCGAGTTAGGCAGAGGTTGATGTATACAAAAGGAAATTCAGTTACCTACTATGAAAACTCGTAGGTACATAAATACCTACGAGAAAAGTCATTAAAGTCATTCAATGAAAACTAAATCCTATTTATAGACTTAATCAGTTCCCAGCCCCATGGCTGTGTCTATTAAGTATACGTTTTTAAGTTATCTTAAAAATCGAGAGACTTATGCCTCCAATATCTATGTAGTTTTATTCTCCTAGCAAAGAATCAAGAGCACCCCTATCCAAGACCATCTTTATCATTGTGAGAGTTTTATATTTCAAAACAGCAGCAGAACCATTAATTGATGGCCTGCTGCTGTTCAAATGATTGAATTGTGCTTTCATATAATTCAATAAGCGGTAATATATTTTTTTTACTATCGAAATGTTCCAATACCAATTTTCTTAACTCTCTGCCTGTTTGAACCCCAATACTTGATTGATGGAGGTTTCGTAAGTCCCGATAAATAATGGCCTGGCTGCTGGCCTGTTTTGCAGCATGATCCCCAAAGTAGCATTCCCACGCTTGTTGAAAGTTATTACTATTCACTTCCCCAAAGTATCCGAGATTTCCACACGAAATAACGGGTCTCTCGCATGCCATTGCTTCCAAAGCAACCCTGCCAGTACCAACAACATAGTCTGCAAGCGCATAATAGTCCTTCACATTTTGTTGTTCCCCGGTGAAATGAATGAACTCTTCCTTACACGAAGAATGGATACTTGCTGCCATATTCTTAATATCCTTTAGTTGGCTTCCGTTGCCTACGATGATCACATGAAGGTTGGGAATATCCTTTAATTTTAAATCCCTGCAGGCTTTGATTAAAAGCATGCAGATTCTTGCTTTATGTCGAGTTATCCTGCTGCAGTATAGAATTACTTTAGCTTTCGGAGGAATATGCATTTTTTCCCTTAATTCCAATGAAGGGGAAGGGGAAAAATCGGTTGTATCAATACCATTTGCAATTATTGAAATATTCTTAGGGAAAAACGGCTGAATATGTTTTTTTACCGGTTCACTAACCGCAACTGCGGCATCTGTAATCCGTAAGACACTTTTTATATCGGATTTAGGGAAGTATGTCCCGTGAAGAGTGAATATGAACGGAATGTTTGAGAGTTTCGCAGCCTTGGCAGCGATGTTGCCGGATGTAATCTGGTGACCATGCACCAGTGAAATCTGTTCTTTTCGTAACAAATCTACCAAACTGTTTAATAATAGAGATTCTGCCTCGGAATTGATTGTTAATGTTTTAGGAAAATTCATTTGATGAATTTTACATCCCGTTTCTCGTAATCGACTTATCATACTCCCGTTTCCTGTAACAACTGCTGTATAAATTCCTCTAGACTGTAATTCCTTCACAAGACTCAAAACATGCGTTTCCGTTCCACTTACATCCATCGTATCTAACACCATCAGAACTCTTATTGATTTCATGATATCTGCCCTCTTGGGGAAACTTTACCCGATTCAGGAAATGAAAGAAGTTTAATTTGATTTGAAGAAAATGGGGAAATAACGCTGTTTATTTCTTGTCTTAAGAATGAGATGGGCTCTTGATCCGTCCCAGTTACGGCACAACAAATAATATCGTCAGCATCAAATTGCCCCCATCTAACATAATAACCATTATTTAATGCTTCTGAAAAAACAATATTAATAGGAAGTGAACATTTGAAAAATGGGTAAGCTGCTTGACTTGACCCTGTATCCGGACATTCTTCGATTAGTTCAGATGTTTTGTAGCATGAAGGAATTACAAAGCTTATGTAATCCCTTATTTGTCTATATTCCATACTTATCACCTCAAATGTATCATATTCAGCCTTTAAAGAAATGGACATGGATTTGTAAAACCTTCAAAAAATAATTCAAGTAATTTAAAAAAAGGTTGTTTAGTCCAAGCCGAAAAGACCAGTCATCAATATACTACTTTTGAAGCGATATAAGGCGCAGCAAAAAGACAAGATCCACAAAGAAATCAATTTACTCTGATGGATCAAGGAATTCAAGGAGATCGAATCTAGGTAAAATAGTAGCAAAAATCCAGATCGAAATTCATTTTCGGTTGGAACCATACAAGGATATACTTTCTCGATCGACAACGATTTCAGTGCTGTATTAAGGAAAGGAAGGGGGACCGTTGCAAAAAGGAAGAGGGAAAAAAGAAATCCGAGCATTGGGGATGAAGGAAATAAAGAAGTGAACAATGATGAAGGAATAAAATAGACAATAAAAAAGGTGGTAAAAAAATGAGCAGTGAGAAGCAAGAGAAGCAATATAAAAAGAATTCCTGCGACTATCTCTACTATAAATGGCTTATTGAAAATGGAACAGCTCCGGGGAGACCTGGAGCCCCAGGGGCATCAGGAGATTCGTACAATGATTTGAAAGGGGTTTTAAGAAGATTACTAGGAAGAACGGTAACGGTTTCAACTGATTTTGCCCCTGTGACGGGAATATTAAGTGCTATTGAGGAAGATTATATCGTAATTACTGAAGCAGCTGGATCTGTTGTACTTGTTCCGCTTTACGCCCAAAATTCAGTTAGAGAGCCTATTTAAGGAGGAGAATGCATTGTTAGCTAGTATTTTTTATAGACAATTAAGACATTACATTGGGAACACGGTTGAAGTGGCTACAAGCAGTGATTTAATCGTGGGAGTGTTACATGAAGTAACCGATGAAATAATTCGATTAACAGAAACGGCTCCGGGCTATGAAAGTAACTTAGATATCATTACAATACCACTGGATCAGATTAATTATGTTCGCGTAGATAGCCCACTATAAGTCCACCTATCAGGTGGCTATTTTTTTGTGGGTTTGAAATGCCCTCGGATTCGTACATACCGATTGGTTAAGCAAAGGTATATCATATTAATCAGTCATTCTATTCATTAGGGAAAATAAATGAAAGGGGCTGTGTTAATTTGTCGGGGTCATTTGATTCCATAAACAACACTCATTCGATAAAGATACGTGAGTGTATATAGCATGTATCTTTCTGGGAAAAAAGAATACTGAATTCAAAAGGAGCAATAGATCTTCATTATTCCATTTGACAGGATGTCATTAAATTATGGAGTTATCATCTTTCATTCTACTTAAATCGTTGTTAAGTTTTTGGATATAAGTTTGGAAAATGGCGGAAAAGGTAGTTAAATTTTTTTCAGTTTTGTACAATAATTATATAAGAGATTTGAAAAGGAGTTTTATATATAATGGAAGGCATCGCTGATCATTTGAAGGAAAATCTGGATATATTGTTTGTTGGTTTCAATCCAAGCATTCGGTCAGGAGAGACTGGCCACCATTATGCGAATCCAAACAATCGTTTTTGGAAAATCCTCTTCGAGTCAGGGCTGACACCAAGGAAATATCACCCAACTGAAGACTCGTCATTGATGGATTTAGGTTATGGTTTTACTAATATCGTTTCCAGGCCTACAAAAGGTGCTGACGAAATCACTAAAGAAGAGTACATAAAAGGAAGGAAGCAGCTAAAAAGGAAAATTGAAAAGTATAAACCTAAACTTGTCTGTTTTGTTGGCAAGGGTGTCTATCAGGAATATCGTCAATTACGAAAGATCTCTTGGGGGCTGCAAGGAGATTCTTCATCGAAGCGGACAGTGGAATTCGTTGCCCCTTCTTCGAGCGGTTTAGTGAGAATGCGGATAGAAGAAATCATTGAAATATATAGTGAGTTGCCAATTCTGCTCGGCAAGCTGGGGGGGAATTGAAGGAACTTATTAAAATAAGGGTGGAATTCTTATGAGTCAGGATAGTGCTGAATGGAAAAGTGATGGCTTTTCCGAAGTTAAAGGAGGGGAAGGCTTTTGGCAAGGAGTTAAGGATTGTATACCTACATTGTTGGGATATTTAAGTATCGGTTTTGCTGCAGGAGTCGTAGAAAAAACGTCAGGCTTAAGTATGATTGAAGTGGCACTTATGTCGCTTTTACTCTATGCAGGGTCAGGACAATTCATAGCGGCTGGGATGATAGCTGCAAGTCATCCAGTATCGGCCATTATTTTTACGATTTTTTTTGTTAACAGTCGTCATCTTTTACTTAGTGCTGCATTGGCACCATATTTCAGGCATCAAAGTTTGAAACAAAACATGATAACGGGAGCCCTATTAACGGATGAAACGTTTGGGGTGGCCGTCACATCAGCACAGAAAAAGAAACAACTCGATTTTAAATGGATGCTTGGTTTGAATCTTGCAGCCTATTTAAATTGGTTCCTTGCAAATATGGCCGGCGGTTTCTTTGGACAATGGATTCCTGATCCCGAAAAATATGGGATGGACTTCGCCTTGCCAGCGATGTTCATCGGCCTTTTAGTTTTGCAAATTTTAAGTAAAAAAGCCTTTTTTATAGATCTTGCAGTCGCAATTAGCAGCATATTAATCGTTGTTGCAGTAAGCTTCTTCTTTCCTGGCAGTACTGGCGTCATAGTAGCGACGATTGTAGCTTCAACGATAGGGATGGTGATTGGCAGATGGAAATAAGCGGATATATCCTTGTTGTCATCATAGGGACTTCGTTTGTAACTTTCATACCTAGAGTCGTTCCATTGATGCTGCTTAGTAAAATGCAGATCCCTGAGTGGGGCATTGACTGGCTGAAGCATGTGCCAGTGGCTGTACTGACGGCGTTGTTGGCTCAAGAGCTACTATTATCGGAACAGGTCTTTTCAATTAAGGATAATGCATTGAATTTATCCGCAGCTTTACCTGCTTTCCTGGTTGCCATTTTTACGAGGAGTCTCTTGGGTACGGTTATGATTGGAGTGCTTTCCTTGATGATATTACGATTTTTCTTTTAATAAGTACTAAAAATTTAAAGGATGGGCCGATATAACCAGTAATGGATTTTCCATTACTGGTTTTTCATTTCACATAACATAATTTACTATAAGCAACTATTTGACTTCGTCCATTTCGGTTAGGCAAATAACGATTTTTAATGAACATTGTCAGCTTGATTATCAAAAAAGACAGTGATTACATAAACTAGGGTGATAACTTCTGAAGAGTCGTTTTGGTTAACTGGAATGAAAGCGCTTCTAATTTAAAATGAATGATCCAACGTTTAGAAAATGGGAGTCTGTCAACAATGGGAATAAGTAAATAACTATGGAGGTGTTCAATTAATGAATGTTAATGGTGCCCTAGAGGTTCTTGATCGTATGCGGCTTCCTAATGGCGCGTATACTGCAAGCGTTTCCGATGATTATAATTATGTATGGATAAGGGATGTCGTTTATACAGTACTGCCATTTATAAATGATCCATCCAATCGTTATGAGAAAGCATATCATGCTTTATTCGACTTATTTCAATCCTATGAGTGGAAGATAGATATTCATACTGAACAGAAACCACAGTATCTTTATGAACATATCCATGCACGGTATTCCACTGAACTGGAAGAACTGACTGATGAGTGGGGGCATGCCCAAAATGATGCGATAGGTGCCTTTTTATGGGGTGTCGGAGAAGGATATAGGCATGGAAAAAAGGTGATAAGAAATCAACGTGATTTACAAATCGTACAAAAGTTGGTCAATTACTTGGAATGCCTGCAATATTGGCAGTCGGAAGATAACGGGATGTGGGAAGAAAATATCGAAATTCATGCTTCAAGCATCGGTGCATGTGTTGCTGGTTTGAATTCAGTCAAGATGCTGGTCAACGTTAAGGAGGAACTGATAATGAAGGGAGAAGAAACACTTCGTTTCCTACTCCCGAGGGAAAGCTATTCAAAAGAGACGGATCTAGCCCTTTTATCCTTAATTTATCCTTATCGACTGGTAGATCGTGAAATAGCCCTTAAAATATTGAAGAATGTCACAGGGCGACTTGAAAGAACAAAAGGTTGTATACGATATGAAAAGGACCTTTATTATAATGAAGGCCAGGAAGCGGAATGGTGTTTCGGTCTTCCTTGGCTGGGCTTATGCTACCTTGAACTTGGCATGATGAACAAAGTAAAGGAATATACAGATAAAACGAAAATGATCATTCCAGAAAATTGGGAAGTCCCTGAGTTATATATTGGAGGCAGTAATATTCCAAACAGGAATACTCCCCTGGCATGGTCAGTCTCATTATCCTATTTATTCTTAAAGAAAACTCACATGATCCGAACTGAACAAGTAACATGAAGCATTCATACATGATTCCTTAAAGCTCTTTCCTATAAAATGGGGAGGGCTTTTATTGGAATAACAATATTTTTACATTAAATGGTCTTTTTCTACATAAAAATGTTTTAATTTTCAAAAAAAGGGCATTTAATTATAATAAGTTCACCTCCATTTGAAGGATTAATAACATTTCCATCGAATATATATAATAACTGGGGAACGATAGGTAAAATACTATCGAGTTAATACTGATGGAGGGGTTTTATTGAGTACAATTATGGACCAGCTACAAGAAAATTATCCAAGCGATTTCGATTTATATTTGTTTCATGAAGGCACCCTTTATGAAAGCTATAAAATGCTTGGGGCACACATTGTAACATCATTAGGTAATGAAGGAGTACGCTTCGCCGTTTGGGCCCCCCATGCCAAGCAAGTTTCAGTAGTCGGTAATTTTAATAATTGGGACGGAAATGATCATGCGATGAAACGGATCGAGCGTTCAGGCGTCTGGGTGTTGTTCGTACCAGGACTTCAAGAAGGGGAACTTTATAAATACGAAATACATACACCTGGAAATAAACGTATCCTAAAAGCCGATCCATATGCCTTCTATTCGGAAGTCAGACCAAAAACAGCCTCGGTCATTAAAAGGCTGGATAATTTTGAATGGCAAGATTCGAAGTGGATAGCCGATAGGAAAAAGGAAAATATCTATCATAAACCCATGTCCATATATGAAGTACACCCTGGAACATGGAAACAGACAGAAGATGGTGAATTTTATTCGTACCGTGAATTGGCAGATAGATTAGTTGATTATGTGATTGATAATAGTTTTACACATATTGAAATCATGGCCATAATGGAACACCCATTTGATAAATCGTGGGGATACCAGGTCACGGGCTATTATTCCGTTACCAGTCGTTACGGTTCACCGGAAGATTTTAAGTATTTGATTAACCTTTGCCACCAAAAGGGCATTGGCGTCATCCTTGACTGGGTTCCCGCCCATTTTTGTAAAGATGCACATGGACTTTCCCGTTTTGATGGTACGCCTCTCTATGAACCAATTGATCATACTAGGGCAGACCGTCCGTTATGGGGAACATACAATTTTGATTTTACTAAACCGGAAGTAATCAGTTTTCTTATATCAAATGTGATGTTTTGGATGGATGTATACCATATTGATGGGGTCCGTGTCGATGCGGTATCGTCAATGGTTTATTTAAATCATGATAATCCCTTGCCGGTTAAGCTGAAAAACCAGTTTGGCGGTGAGGAAAATATAGAAGCCATACAATTTTTGCAAAAACTTAATGAGGTGGTTTTCAAAAAATATCCCAATGCACTAATGATGGCTGAAGAAGCAACAGACAGGCCGCTTATAACATCACCTACCGATATCGGAGGCCTGGGTTTTAATTACAAATGGAATATGGGATGGACTAACGATATTCTTCGTTACATGAAACTTGAAACGAATGAAAGGCCAAATCACCATAGCCTCTTAACATTTTCATTGTTCTATGCTTTTTCAGAAAATTTTGTCTTGCCCTTTTCACATGATGAAGTAGTTCATGGCAAGAAGTCTTTATTGAATAAGATGCCAGGTGACTATTGGCAGAAATTCGCAAACTTACGGCTGCTCTTTGGGTATTTCATGACACATCCTGGAAAGAAACTTCTCTTTATGGGCGGTGAATTTGGCCAGTTCATAGAATGGAAAGATGAGGAACAATTGGATTGGCTGCTTTTGAAATATGAATCTCACGAAAAGCTGGCATATTACTTCCGTACCCTTCAGGAATTTTATAGGCAAACTTCCTCTCTATGGAGATTGGATCATGTCCAGGAGGGATTTGAATGGATAGAACCAAACAATAGTAGTCAGAGTATCATAACCTATATGAGAAAAGGTAAACGCAAAGGTGATTATTGTATTGTTGTCTGTAATTTCTCTGCACAGGCCCATGCTCATTATCAAATAGGTGTGCCTTCCCAGGGGAAATATATAGAGGTCTTCAGCAGTGATTCAGCAGCGTTCGGAGGATCCGGTCAGATCAATGAAAAACCCATTAATGTCAAAAAAGAATCATGTCATAATCAACCATACAGCATGGAAATAACCGTACCTCCTTTAGGCATATCAATTTATATGAAGCAAACAAAAAAAAGACGGGGGAGAGTGAACGAATAATGGGAGCGAAAAAATGGATAGCAATGTTATTGGCAGGAGGCCAGGGTTCGAGGTTAGGTGAATTGACAATCGGTTTGGCAAAACCAGCGGTTCCCTTTGGCGGTAAGTATAGGATCATCGATTTTCCATTAAGTAACTGCACTCATTCTGGTATTGATACGGTTGGGGTACTGACCCAATACCAGCCATTGATTCTAAATGATTATGTGGGTAATGGCAAAGCTTGGGATCTGGATCTGGATGTCGGCGGAGTTTCCGTTCTTCCCCCTTATCAAGGGAAAGAAGGCGGTGAGTGGTATAAAGGGACGGCAAACGCCGTTTATCAAAATATCCAATACATTGATAACTATAATCCGGAACATGTACTGATTCTCTCTGGTGACCATATTTATAAGATGGATTACAGTAAGATGCTGGATTCTCACATTGAAAAAAAAGCCGAGGCAACCATAGCTGTCATTCAAGTGCCATGGCAGGAAGCAAGTCGTTTCGGAATCATGAATACCAATGATGATGATAAAGTCACTCAATTTGATGAAAAACCAAAGTATCCAAAGAGTAATCTCGCTTCCATGGGAGTTTACCTATTCAATTGGAAGACCCTAAGACGGTATTTAATAAACGATGAAAAAGATGAAAATTCTTCCAATGATTTCGGCAGCAACATCATTCCCAAGATGCTTGAAGACCGAAAAAAGCTATATGCCTATCGTTTTAATGATTATTGGAAAGATGTCGGAACGGTCGAAAGCCTTTGGCAGGCACATATGGACTTACTGGAGGATACGCCAAATTTCCAGTTGGATGATCAGCAATGGAAAATTTTTGCCCGCAATGCAAATCATCCGCCGCAATATATATCACCGGATGCCGAGGTCAGTCAGTCGCTTATCAATGAAGGGTGCATGATACATGGGAAAATTGAACATTCGGTTTTATCTTATAATGTACAGGTTGGCTATGGGTCAACCATAAAAGATTCAGTCATCATGCCTAATGTTACGATTGGTGAAAACGTTCACATAGAAAGAAGCATCATTGCCAGCAATTGTGTTATAGAAGATGGTGCAGTAGTTGGCAATTCATCGGTTACATCCGATATCACCTTAATTGGTGAAAATCAGACCATTGTCAATCCAAACAAAAAAAAGATCACTCTTAACTAGAAAAAGGGGAAGATGGCTATGGAAAATGTGTTGGGTATTATTAACTTAATCAATGAAAGACCACATTTAAAAGATCTGACTGCTCACCGTAATGTAGCATCTGTGCCATTTGGTGGACGCTACCGTTTAATTGACTTTACGATGTCGAATCTCATTAATGCAGATGTATCAAAAGTAGCCGTTTTTCCAAAAGAAAAGTATCTTTCAGTTATGGATCATCTTGGCTCAGGTAAAGAGTGGAACTTGGATCGGCGTTCAGGAGGCTTATATATCTTGCCCCCTATCCATCCGGATGAAACAGTAACGGGGGATATGAAGCAATTCTATGATCATCTCAGCTTTTTCGAACGTGCACAGGCAGATACTGTCATAATCTCCCCTGGAAGCCATGTATGCAAATTGGATTTTAATGAAGTGCTTGATTATCATAAAAAACATAAAGCGGATATCACGGTCGTTTATAAGGATTATGTAGGGGAATTGATAGAAAAGCCAATCTATCACACCTGCTCAGTAGATTCTGATGATGACATCACGGACATAAGCTTTTATACCATCCCTAGACCTGGTGACCATGTTTGTCTCGAAACCTTCATCATAAGTAAAACCTTATTGGTGAACTTGATCAAAAGCTGTGTTGCCAGTGGAGAATATGACTTTTTGAAAGATGCTGTGAAAGCCAATCTTCACCGTTTTACTGTCAAAGGCTACAATTTTACTGGAGATATGCCATTCATCCATTCCATTGAAAGTTTTCATTCCAGTAATATGAATTTCCTGAACCCTTCTGTTATCCGTTCTTTCTTCGGAGACACTTGGGATGTTTATACAAAAATCAAACATGAGGCACCGACTAAATATTCAAGTTCTTCGAAGGTTACCAATTCATTGATAGCCAACGGGTGTGATATTGAAGGGACTGTCGAAAACAGTATACTCTTCCGTGGAGTAAAGGTAAAAAAGGGAGCGGTTATAAGAAATAGCATCATCATGCAAAAAGGCGTGATTGAAGAAGGTGCTATCGTGGAAAATATCATAACCGATAAAGAAGTGAAAATTACTAGTGAAAAATCAGTTATTGGTTTAAAACAGCCAGTAGTAATAAAAAAAGCGGAAGTCATTTAAAAGAGGAGGTGCGGCAATGAATGTTGTATTTGCTGCTTCAGAATGCGCCCCTTTTATAAAAACGGGAGGGCTCGGAGACGTTATAGGTGCGCTCCCTAAAGCGCTAAAAAAACAGGGAGTCCATGTAAGTGTCATCCTTCCTAAATACGGGGATCTGCCTAACCGATTTAAACAGGAAATGAAACATATGACGAGTATTGAAGTTCCTGTTGGTTGGCGCCAGCAATTTTGTGGTATCGAAAAACTTGTTGCAAATGGAATTACATATTATTTCTTAGATAATGAATATTATTTTAAACGGCATGGGAGTTATGGTTTTTTTGATGATGGCGAAAGGTTCGCCTTCTTTTCCCGTGCAATATTAGAGGTTTTACCCTATTTAGAAAAAAAGCCGGATGTCATACACTGTCATGATTGGCAAACGGGCCTTGTCAGTGCTTTGCTGAAAGCCCATTATCATAACCATCCTTTCTATCAGGATATTAAAACGATATTTACAATACATAATTTACGCTATCAAGGAGTTTATCCTAAAGCTGTTTTAGCAGAATTACTGGATTTAAGTGAATTATATTTTAATATCGATGGTCTTGAATTCCATGGGAATGTCAGTTATTTGAAAGCTGGCTTAGCTTTCTCCAACATAGTCACAACTGTAAGTCCAAGTTATTCCGAAGAAATTCAGAGTCCCTATTTTGGGGAAAACCTGGATGGGTTTTTAAGGAAAAGAAATGGTGACCTTAAAGGGATTATCAATGGAGTGGATTATGACGAATATAATCCTGCGGAAGATGAACATCTTCCTGTTCCATTCGATTCCTATGAGGGTAAGATGGAGAATAAACGTGAGTTACAGAAATCGTTGGATCTTCCAGTCAATGATGGTGTCCCGGTCATATCAATGGTGACCAGGCTTGTTGATCAAAAAGGAATGGATCTTATTCTCCATGTTTTTCATGAAATGATGAACCAAGGAATTCAATTCATTCTTTTAGGTACGGGTGATGAGCAATATGAATCTGCATTTCGCCATTTAGCTGACCAATATCCAAATCAGGTTTCAGTAAATACATATTTTGATGAGGGTTTAGCAAGACGCATATATGCAGGTTCTGATTTATTTCTAATGCCGTCCCAATTCGAACCATGTGGAATTGGCCAACTATTGGCGCTTCGTTATGGTACTCTGCCGTTAGTGAGGGAGACAGGCGGACTTCGTGATACAGTCATTCCGTATAATCAATTTACTGGTGAGGGGAATGGTTTCAGTTTTACGAATTATAATGCACACGATATGCTTCATACAATTGAACAATCAGTTGGGCTATACAAATTCCAGCCCAAAAGATGGAGGAAGATGGTCGAAAGTGCAATGAAGTTAGACTTCAGTTGGACATCATCTTCCATAAAGTATATTGAGCTGTATGAAAGTCTCATCCCTGTCATGAAGTGATAATTGGATAGGTAATACATAAAACACTTGCGAAAATAAGTCTTCGTAAGTGTTTTGTTTCTTTTACCATCAAATATGGGTATATGTTTGATATATATAAAATATTGTTGTGTAGGAGAATGAAAAGATGAGAAGAAGAAGAATGGAATTTGTATTTTTATTTATTTTAATTGCCGCAGTTTATATGATCCTTTTCACTCATGTTAGCTTCAACGTGAAGCTATTTTTTATTGGATTATATATTTTTGTCATGTTTGTTACCATGTTTTCACTCATGCTGGAAAATAGATTTGCTCACGAGACCCTTTTATGGATGTATGTACTTTTGTTTTTCCCGGTATTTGGATATGTATTTTATCTATTTTCAGGTCAGCTCTATTTAAAGGGGTATTTGTTTCGAAGTAAAAGGAAAAGAGATCGGGAAGAATGGAAGAGTCTTGTCACTCATGTATCACCGCCAGATCTTTCGTTCTTGAATGATCATCAGCAATCATTCGCAGCTTTTGCCAAAAATGCTTCTGAGACAACTATAAGTACATCTTCGCAAACGGATGTTTTGAAAAATGGAAACGAAACGTTTACGGAAATCATTAAACAGTTAAAAAAGGCTGAAAAATTCATTCATATTGAATATTATATTTTTCGTTCAGACAGGCTTGGTACCGAAATTATAGATATCCTTATTGAAAAAGCAAAAGTTGGTGTTGAAGTTTTATTCATTTTTGATGCGGCGGGTAGTTTAAGCCTTTCAAATAATGAAGTTAAGCGGATGAAAAATGCGGGTATAAAAGCTTATCCATTTTCGCCATTGAAACATGGTTTTTTCAATCAA
This sequence comes from Peribacillus sp. P4_B1, assembly GCF_056402395.1. NCBI lineage: Bacteria > Bacillati > Bacillota > Bacilli > Caryophanales > Bacillaceae > Peribacillus > Peribacillus sp. P4_B1. The sequence continues at coordinate 16,962 of NZ_JBFUHM010000052.1, read as the reverse complement.
AAGTTCAATTTTAGGAATCACCGCAAAATCATCATCATTGATGGTGAAATTGGTTTTGTAGGCGGTTTAAACGTAGGTGAGGAATATTTAGGACGAAATAAAAACATTGGTTTTTGGAGAGATACACACATGGTCCTGAAAGGGGAAGCGGTATATATGCTTCATACCGTTTTCCTTTTGGATTGGGAATATGTCAGCGGCGAAGATGTATTGCAAGGACGTCCAGCATTCAAGAATAAAGTGGTACATGGGGATGGAGCTGTCCAGGTTGTAGCGAGCGGACCTGATACACAACAGGGAATAATGAGTGATTTTTACTATTCGCTTATTACTAGCGCCACTGAATCAATCTGGATTGCAAGCCCATACTTCGTACCTAATCAAGCCATTAAAGCAGCAATTAAACATGCAGCCATTAAGGGGTTACAAGTTAGGCTTATGGTTCCGGCAGTAAATGATGGGTTTTTAACCCAATATGGCAGTCGCTCCTATTTCGGGGAGCTGCTTCAATTCGGTGTAGAGGTATACTCGTATAAAAAGGGCTTTTTACATCAAAAACTTATTATCGTAGATGGTGATATGGCCTCTATAGGGACCGCAAATATGGATATGAGGAGTTTTCATCTGAATTTCGAAGTCAATGTCTTTCTTATGGGCAGCCGTACCATTGATGATCTTGTCACTCATTACAAAGAAGATATGAAAGATAGTGACAAACTAGATTCAATCAGGTATAACGATCGTGGCTTCTTGGAACGTTCAAAAGAATCATTTGCCAGATTGTTTTCGAATGTACTCTAATGGGAAAAAATGAAGATAAATAGTATAGTTGAAATGTAATGAAATTAGTTGGCCATAAGGAGAATTAAAGAGAATATGAAATTGGTTTCCTGGAATGTGAATGGTATTAGGGCTTGTGTTAAAAAAGGATTTTTAGATTACTTTAAAGATGTGGATGCAGATATTTTTTGTCTTCAAGAAACTAAGCTACAAGAAGGGCAGATTTCACTTGAGTTGGAAGGGTACCATCAATATTGGAATTATGCACTGAAAAAAGGATATTCCGGAACAGCCATTTTCACGAAGGAAAAACCGCTTTCCGTGAAATATGGTGTAGGGGAGCTGGACGAGGAGCCGGAAGGCAGGATCATAACACTGGAATTCGAGAAATTCTATATGGTGAATGTTTATACACCCAATGCCAAAAGGGATTTATCTAGGCTTGATTACCGTCTCGAATGGGAAGATGGGATGATTGATTATCTTAAAAAACTGGATTTGATGAAACCGGTAATCTTTTGTGGTGACCTGAATGTCGCACATCAGGAAATCGACTTGAAAAACCCAAAACCTAATATTGGGAATTCGGGTTTCACTAATGAAGAACGTGGCAAGATGACTGAATTACTTGATGCAGGGTTTATCGATACATTCCGCCATTTTTATCCGAACCAGGAAGGTGCCTATACTTGGTGGTCATATATGAGTAAAGTAAGAGAGCGGAATATTGGCTGGAGAATCGATTATTTCATTGTTTCTAAACGGATGGCGGATTCTTTAATGGAGGCTAACATTCACTGCGATGTTATGGGTAGTGATCATTGCCCGGTCGTCTTGGAAACGAACCTCTAAATCGAATAATTTCGTTTAAATGGGGATACTATTGGTTATCCATATTTAACAGGAGGTTAGGATTATGAACACATTTATCGTGGGCTTTCATCAAGAAGATAATGTAGATAGCATGCAAGTGCAAAAACTGACGGCGGCTGAGTTTGAAAAAACAACATCACGCGGTTTTCGCAGATTATTTGAACTGGATACAAATATCGGGTATTTCGTTTTTTTTGATGCAGAAGATGATGAGGGTGATTTATCTCATCTTGTTTTGCAGTATGAAGAAGATAACCAGGATCCAAGTGATTGTTATTCCTTTTCTAAAAATGACTTTTATGAATTCATGGCACTTTATTTGCAAGGCATGGATGAAGTGGAAGATGCAGAAGATGATGAGGACAACGAAGAGTATGGACCAATCCATCATCTTGCCCATTTGATGTTTCATATTGTTGAAGAAGGGAAATCCGTAAAGCCTTAACTGCCGGGTGATGAGATGAAAGGGACTTGTGGGCTTTGTGGCAGTGTTGAGATTGAACTGACCATCTCCTAGGGAGTTAAGCGGCAGCCATTTACCAATTGCTTATCTCTGTAAATCATGTCATAAACAGATTCACGCACGCCTTGTACGACTATATAAAACGTTGTATTGCTAAAAGATGATGAAGCATTGAAAAAATACTTAAAGTGGATAAAAAACAACCGGTTACCAGGGCAGTCAAGATTAGAAAATCAAAAACAAATAATGCAAACGCCCATCTTTATAAAGATGGGCGTTTGCATTTCGTTCAGCTTGCTTTATTTTTCAACCGGTCCAGTAAAAATCCACCTTTAAAATAGCGTGGTTCATATGAAATGATGAAAGCCTTAGGTTCAAACTTTTCAACGGTTGCTATTAATTCTTGCTCCCGGTTTCGTTTTGTCAAGATTTCCATCCGATAGCGGTTGCTATCCCTGCCCTCACCCGTATAAAGAGTGACACCAAATCCGTTGTTCCTTAGGGTATCAACTAACTGTTCATTTTTGGTTTGGGTATTAACGGTTACATTAATAAAACCGATGGCGAGTTTTTGCTCAATTTTCGTACCAAAAATTATTCCGATTCCAAAACCGACTGCATAGACAACCATGGCGAGTATGCTTTGGTCACCGCCAAATACAAGGGATAAACCAAAAACGTATATTAACATTTCTGCGATACCCAGTATCGAGGCAAGTATGGTAATATTTTTTACTAAGAAAATGGTTCGCAGCGTGTATATCGGAACATAAATAAGTTGCAATAGCAAAATCAGAAGTATATCTTTCAATTGAGCACCTCACCAATATCTTCTAGTTAAATTTAGATGTTTCATCCTCGGGAATGTTCATACTATATGTAACATCTTCCATAATCTAACCACACTATAATAGTAGAATTCAATGGGAAATATTAAGTATTTTTTATGGAATTTCCATTACGAACGAATTAAGTATTTATAAGATTTTTCAATACCCTTTTTTTTATTAATTTGGTATCATTATCCTTACTGATTCATATGGGGGAATGTACATGATTAATTATGATGGACGGATATTCAGAGCAAAAGTCAATTCTGAAAATGGGGAAGTATCAGGAAATACATCTTTTCACTATTCACAAGAAGGTTCAATTCTTTCAGCAAGTTATCAGGGTGGAGAGATTGTTAAAGGTACGTTAATAGGGCTTGTCCATATGGATGGATCTCTTGAATTCAGGTATAATCATATCAATGAAAAAGGTGAAATAAGAGGAGGAAGCTGTTTTTCCACCCCTGAAATGCTGCCTGATGGAAGGATACGTTTGCATGAAAAATGGAAATGGTCAGATCTCGAGCATAGTGAAGGACACTCCATCATTGAAGAAGTGAAAAAATAAGATTCTGCATAGAGGGGTTTGAGGACAATTACTACTATTTGTTTAGTGCGGCATGGTCAAACAGATTGGAATGCACTAGGGAAACTGCAGGGGCAGACTGATATCCCTTTAAATGAACTAGGAAAGATACAGGCACGGCAATGTGGTGAATTTTTGTCTGAAGAGGATTGGGATGTAATCATATCAAGCCCACTAAAAAGGGCAAGGGAAACGGCTGAAATCATTTCCAATTATATCGAAGTTCCAGTAATTGAAAAAATAGCATTCACTGAAAAGAATTTTGGCGTCGCTGAAGGAATGACAGCAGCTGAAAGGGAAGCAGCATTCACGGATAAATTATATCCCGGTCAGGAAAATCAGGATTCTTTACGAAACAGGCTGATGAATGGGCTCCAGGAAATTCAAAAGGAATATCCTGACAAGAAAGTGATCCTTGTTGCACATGGCGCTGTCATTCATTTCATTTTACGATTGATGTCAAACGAGTCAATCGTTTCCAAAGAAATGCGGTTGTTCAATGCATGTTTGAGTACGATTAGATTTGATGCCGATTCTTGGATTATTGATGATTTCAATCAAGTGAATCATTTATCTTAGTCCTATCTTGGTTGGGGTTAAAAATGGGTATGGTTGATATTCAGGAGCTAATGAAGGAAAGAAGGAAATCATGACTAAAAAGACGGCATTGATTTTAGGGGCTACAGGTGTGGTCGGTACCCAGTTGGTTAAAGAGTTAAGCAGCAGCAAAATCTATAAGGAAATCCATTTTATGACAAGAAGGGAAACGGAATTCACAGAGCCCAAGTGCACAGGGCATATTGTGGATTTCGAAAATTTATCCAGGTATGCCGATTTGTTCAACGTCTCCGATGTTTTCATTTGTTTAGGTACAACGATCAAGAAGGCTAAATCCAGGGAAGCTTTTCGTAAAGTTGATTATGATTATGTAATCGAAGCAGCTAAAATGGCGAAAACATCCAATGTTGAAAAATTACTCGTCATAACAGCCATGGGAGCCGATTCCAAATCAAAGTTTTTTTACAGCCGTGTTAAGGGCGATGTGGAAGGAACACTACAACACCTAGATTTGAATTCTGTACATATTTTTCGTCCTTCCTTACTTCTTGGAGAACGAAAGGAATTTAGGGCAGGTGAAAAGATTTCTAGTATGCTAAGCCCATTTGCTAAATTTCTCTTTATGGGCCCTTTACGCCCATATCGTGCCATAGAAGCAAACAAAGTAGCTGCTGCAATGTATGCTGCAGCCCAAACGACGACAAGGGGATTTCATCTTTATAATTCTGATGAAATAGAGAGACTTTCAACAAGGAGTTAATCATAAATTCATGAAATGAGCCTCCAATAGGCTCGTTTTTTTTATAATATTACAGCCGTTTCGGATGTATCTGACAGCGGATGAACATTTGTAGCTGAAAAAAGGAAGTGGAGTATAACAGTGAGAACCTTGATAAATTGGAAAGTCCAGGCCAAAGGGGTCTGGAAAGGTAATAAAAGTCAATCAATAGAGAAATTCATGATACTACTTCATTTCTAATCTTCCGGATGAAACTTGATTCCAACAAGGTTTTCCACTACAATTCGTAGTGGGAGTGATAAAAATGAATATTAAAAATTTTAAATATGATGAAGTTGGACTGAATCGTTTCTTTGGTCCCTTGGAAGCTAATATCATGGAATATTTATGGGATAAAAATGAACAGAGTATTAAAGCTGTCCAGCAATCCTTGGAGCTTGACAAGCCTATCAACTTTAATAMTGTAATGACAGTCATGAACCGTTTAGTTGAAAAGGGCATTCTTGAAAAGAGGTCCGAAGGAAGGCTTTCATTATTTCGGCCCGTGCAGTCTAAAGCCGAGTTTTTAGAAGAGCAGTCAAAGAAACTGACTGAGAATTTGCTGGATGAGTTTGGCGGGACTGTCATTAGCCATATGCTTGATGCCATGAAAGACGCTGACCAAGGTTTAATTGAAAAATTGGAACAAAAAATTCAATCGTTAAAAAAGGATAAATTATAATGTGGAAGAAAAAGTCTTATTTTGTGATAAGCCTGAGTCTTTTAATTGCTTGTGTAGTATGGAGCCAAATGGGAGCGTTTTTGGTACATATCTTTTTTGGAGTAAATATTAAAGCCAACTTTTTTAAATTTTGCTTTAGTCTATTCAAGGAAGGTTCAGTTTACTACTTTGTAGTCATCACACTGCTCAATATAGTAATATCCTATAGTATATTGAGCACCCTTTTCAAAATTGCAGAGCAATATCTTCTATCCAGAAAGTTTAAACAAAAGCTTTTTACCTACAAAAACGTTGAAAAGACAAGGACAATAAATGAAACATTCAAACAGGTCAACAAAGATATCTTAGTTGTTAATGCTGATCAACCACTTGCGTTTACGCTTGGTTTCAGGCGACCTTTCATTGTTTTAAGCACTGGTTTAATTCAATTATTGGAACTTGACGAGCTGGAAGCGGTAGTGGAGCATGAAGCATTTCACCAAAAAAGATATGATCCACTGGTAATCTTTATTTTACAGTTGATCTCGCATTCGTTATGGTTTGTTCCACTGACAAAATGGTGTTATAAAAATTACAAAATAATAAGTGAATTATTAGCCGATGAATATGCGATTAATAAAATGGGCTCTGATTTAGGCATAAGCGCTGCTTTGTTGAAGTTAATTAAACATTTTAGCTCTGATAAATCAACTCCTGTCATTGTCCACTTCTCAAATGAATCGGTAAACTATAGACTTCAGCAATTAGTTGATCCTCATAAAACAATTCCTTTGAGGGCTGATAGTACCACGATTTTTGTTTCTATATATGTTTTGGTGATATTATTGGGAATGACTATAGTGATTGTCGGATGACTTTCACTTGATTTTTTTGCAAGTTTACACTACACTTTGTAGTGTAAAATAAATAAAAGGAGATGTGTAATGAATAAACAAGAAATCGGTACCTTTTTATTAAGAGTAATGTTGGGAATTACATTTTTGTTACATGGTTTGTCAAAGTTCCAAGGTGGATTGGATAACACTTCAGGATGGTTTCAAAGTATGGGCATTCCAGGGTTTTTGGCCTATGTTGTTGGTACAATTGAATTGGTTGGAGGATTAGCTTTAATTTTAGGTCTTGGAACAAGAATAATTTCTGCTCTCCTTATATTCATTATGGCTGGTGCAATTGTTTATGTGAAATTTCCAGCAGGTTTTATGGGGAATGGAGAAGGTACAGGTTTCGAACTGGACCTGGTTCTTATGATTATTGCACTTCACCTAGTATTAAATGGAAGCCGATTCCTATCTATAGACTCTAAGCTGCCAAACCCTAAAAAATCGAAAAATTCAGAAAAAATAGCGAGTTAATAAGGAAGGTTACCAAATTGAAACGAATGTATTAAAGTCAAAAAAAACTTTTCTACTGAACGAATTCAAAAAACTTAGTCAAGGAGCGGAGCTTGAGGGCATGAATCCGATAATTTACTTGGGTCATGCCTTTTTCATTTCACCTTGATTCGTTGATGTTTCTTTAGAAATCCCGATATAATCTTCTATTTCTTGTTTAAATGCTCCATGCACTGGAACTGAAGCATTTCAGATATAAGTAATTTACTATAAATTTGAATTGTCAAAACACATCCTTTCTTAATCCATTATGTTAAGGTCAAACAATCACCTTTGGAGTTTAAAGACCAGTCTTCAATTGTGGAGAATACCTGGATTATGCAGTAAAAGAGGCGATAGTATTTACTTTGATTGCTAAAGAACGTGGTAGTTCTGACGAGAATTTCCTTTAAGATCCAAAGAAATTGATAAAGCGCTACATCCCATTGAATAAAATCGGTAACCTACTAACAAATACTTCATATAAGCCCCCCTAATCTATTCACATTAAGAAATACCATTATTTTTATAAAGCTATACTCATTAAAAAGGTGACAAACGTTCCCTACAGAAGGATAAAAATACGAAGACCCCTCCTTAATTACACTTGTTTTATTTGATTCAGGGGATAATGAATATATGTTCTTCATAATTTGATTGTTAAAGAAATGCAAATGGTTCTTGAACCTTTCATAGATATACAGATGGACGAGGAACCTACTAGCTTGAGAGCTCTTGAGGAACTTCCAGCTGCTGTTGAATCAAGTATTAGAGAATTATTACATGTTCAAAATGAAAACCAACAATTGTTGAAGCATACATACACCGAGATAGGACAACCAATTGGTTTTGAGTGATTTTTATTGACGAACATACGTTCTCTGTTATAAAATAAAGTCATGGGTAATAATGGTATAGTGGGTATTGCCACTACAATTTCAAAAGGAAGCTTGGAAGTTACTCATGCCGTGTAAAAAAATTAGAACAAAAGGAGCTATTTAACTATGACCATGAGATTATCTCCCTATTTAATGATGAACGGAAATGCGAAGGAAGCGATCCAATTTTACGAAAAAGCATTGGATGCGAAAGTCCTTTTTAATCAAACCTTTGGAGAAATGCCAGAAAACCCGGAATTCCCTTTACCAGAAGAAGCAAAGGAACTTGTGTCACACGCAATGTTAAAGGTTGGAGAAACGGACCTCATGTTTTCAGATATGTTTCCGGGTCAAACCAGTCAAACTGGAGATCAAGTTACGATTTGTATTTCAACTAACGATATCGAAGAATCAAAGCGAATTTTTGAGTCCTTGTCGCAAGACGGACAAGTGAAAATGCCGCTCCAGGAAGCATTTTTTAGCCCTGCTTATGGGATAGTATTGGACAAATTCGGTATTACCTTTCAAATTTACACAGAGGCTCATCAATGATTTTCTCTAGGAAAAAAATATCCCCAAGCTATAGTAGCTGTTTTTTGAATCTTAGTTGCAACAGAAGGCACAATAGTTGAAAAATCAAATCCCAATTTCTCATTGTTATCACTGAGAGATTGGGGTTTTTAATATGGAATCTCCCTTACCGCATGGATGAAACTTTAGATGCATATTAAAAGCTCCCTTCTTAATGAAGCATCACACAATGGAGTCCCGTAAGTATTACGCGGATTCACAACAATAATTAAGGAGAGTTTTATTAAATCAAAATACCCCTCACAGTACACACTTTTCATTAATAATGTTTGTACTAAACTAATATAAGGCTGCCTAATAACCGAAGACCACCATTTGTGTCATGTCTTGGAAATGAAGGAAGATATCATTAATTATTCTTTGCCATCTTAAATTTTGATACCTTTTCGTTATCCTTCTGTGATATCTGTCATCTATTCTTTAACTGTTTGTTATTTGTATTGGAATTAGCTATGCTATTATTTAAAACATTAGCATACATACAAGCCAAATAGGATGTAACAAATTACAGATGGTACAGGCAGTGCTAAAGAAATAAAGTAGATAATTTCTTCCTAATGAGCATGATACCCTAAATAGGGGCATTAAAATCGAGAAAAAGCAGTCTTGAATAACTCACTCATATCATTGATCGTTTAGAAAATATATACACTTCAATTGAAGTCGGTTTGAATCGTTCCTTTTTATTATATGTATATCTATTAATTTCCCGCCAAAATGCCACATCTAATAGGGTAATATCACTCAATTTAACATTGCTTGGCGTAATAAGATGAAAAGGGGGAACTTTGTGAACACAGATCAAGCTTTCGACCTGTTAAAGGATGCAGGTGTTACAGAAAGTAGTAATATTCAAACTGTTCGACGATGGCTGCGTGAAGGAAAGATTAAATACGAGGGAGGAAACGGGAAAAGAAAAACTGGATATATTCTGGATGATACAGACCAAGCTTTCGACCTGTTAAAGGATGCAGRAATAACAGAAAGCAGTAGTATTCAAATTGTTCGACGTTGGTTACGAGAAGGTAAGGTTAAATACGGGGGAAACGGAAAGAGTAACACTGGATACATAATCGATGACAAATCCTCAAGGCTGGCAATAAATGATATATTAGATCAAAATAAGGACGAAATCATACACCGATTAAAATTAAAAATACAAGCCCAAGATAAGCAAATAGAAGGCATTGAGGAACTTAATGAGACTGCAAAAAAAATATTAATTCAGCAAAGGGATATGTATAAAAAGGAAGTAGTCATTCTAAAGAATGAAAAAAGTGAATTGCAAAATGAAACAAAGGATTTATTAAAAGAAAATATTGAATTACGTAATGAATTGATAAAAGTAAAAGCCAACATAGGAGATGATTACAATTACGGCTCCACTGCCCAATCAAATGATTATAGTGAAAAATTAGGGCTTTCAAGAATGGCAAGTTATAAAGAATTGTTAGCCGAATATAAAGGGTTATTAAAAATAACTCATCCAGACCATAACGGCAACGCAAAGGTCTTTCATTACATTAAGACTGATTTCGATAGTTTTAGAAATAGCAACAAAGGTAAATGATTTAGGGTTTAAATTCAAGAAAGAATGCTGAATAAGGTAAGGACTGTAAAGTAAAAACTAATAAGAGTTTGAATTCGAATTTAATAAAGAATCCTTGTTCTATAGTGTATTTATTTTAGAGGTTCCATGGTCTTGACAGATACATCAAATCTTATCAACCAAAGGATTTTCTCTAAAACGTGTTCAACGCTTAATGAGCAAGGCCAGTATTCGTTCTATCACGAAGAAAAAATATCGTTCTTATCCACTTCTGTATTGGATCTTCATTCAAAGAAAGTAGTAGTAGGGTATTTCTTTTCAAGTTCTATGATGACAGAACTGGTCTTAAAATCTTTTGATAACGCTCATTTTTCACAAAAGCCCTTGGTGGCTAGTTCCCTTCATACGGACCTTGGCTTACAATATACAAGCAGTGAGTTTAAATTCATCTTTTCCAAAACCACCTTATTAAGCAATCCTTTAGTCAACAAGGCTGTCCGTATGATAATGCCTGTATTGAATCCTTTCAAATGGAAACAAAGTCAATCACGTGCGATATCTCGACTATCAAACAGCTAAATTAGTGATGTTCCAATTTATTGAAGGTTGGTATAACCGAAAAAGAATTCACAGCAGCTTAGGATATAAAAGCCATTGAAGATAAAATTAGAAATACAGAACTTTTTGTGTCCAAAATATTGACTCAAATCCACAGTACATGGAAAAAGTGTGTTTTGAAATTAATCGAAACACGCTTTTTTATATTCAATTGAATCATCCTTTTATAAAAAAGTTTAATAATTTTTGTGATTCTTATTCAATTAAAGCTTCAGATTATGGAAGATCTCATTGAAGATAAGCTCCTGTTACTTTGATTAATTCACAATATTTTCAAGTGGGTTCCCTTTTACTTCCAGAAGTGCGTTGAAATCCATAAAGTAAAAAACTCCTTATAAAAAGAAATAAGCGGAAATTGAAACTTATTTAATCGAACTAATGTAAATCCCTTTTAATAACACCAGTCAATATAAATGCAAAAAACAACATCTATGACTGCGTTTAGTAATATAATCAATTTGAAATGAACATACCAAAAACGGACCATTATTAAAAGGAAATTTCCCCAATTCCTTGGCCCTAATTTGATACTAATAGAGCATCCCTAATCATATTCTTATAATAGAAAACAATAAAAAGGGGTGTAAAGTTAGTTGGTAAAAGAAAAGGTTAGCTTACGACCCATTGTAAGTAAGATAAATTTACCCACCGTTTTGAAAACAACTATTCTTCCGGGTAACTCAATTGAAAGCTTATTTATTGCAACTCAGTTAGGAGAAATCTTTTACATAGGAAACGGAGTTATTAGGATTTTTTTAGATATTCGCTCGCGAATCTTAAAATTAGGTAGTTCTGAACAAGGTGTTTCAGGTAGGGGATATGATGAACGGGGATTAATAGGGCTAGCATTTCATCCAGAATTTTATTATAACGGTTTGTTTTATCTTCATTATTCAGTAGCTGGAACACAAGGTCCAGGGGCCCTTACTGAACATTTTATGCCTAACCCGTGTGATCCCAGAACTTTAAACCTAAAGTGGATAAATAGAGAAACTCAATATGATCATATTGATACAGTTGAAGAATGGATTTTACAATCGAATGGTCAACCTCAAAAACGACGGACATTACTTAACATAAGAAGACCATTTTTTAATCATAATGGTGTCAATAGCTTAAACTTTTCACCTGAAACCGGAAAACTTATTTTAACAACTGGAGATGGTGGAGCAGGCTATGATCCATTTAATTTAAGTCAAGATGATATGGAGATAGCTGGTAAAATAATTGAAATTGATGTAGTTAAGGATACATTTATCGATGATCCACCCGTAGTCACACGTTTTAATGAACTTCCCTCACCTATTCAGGAAACGCTTACGGTAATTGCAAAAGGGGTTCGCAATATAACAGGCATTTCATTTCAAAAGTTTTATAATCAGTATATCAAATATGTGGGGAATGTCGGACAGGATATGGTAGAGTCAATTTTTTCATTCGTTCATTATAAACCAATACCGGTTACTCAGCTTATTCAAGCTTCTTTAATGAGAATTAAACCTGACCAAGAAGGATTTATTAACTTTGGTTGGCGAGGGTGGGAAGGTGCTTTTCCTACTTCGTTTATAAAGGGCTGTTCTGAAAACCCGGCTTTGAATGAGAAAACGATTGCTTATTACAATGACACAGTAAAAACTTCTGTGAGGCGTCTACAGCCTTTAATTAGTTATTTTCATAAAGATCCTCGCCCCGATAAGTTTGGAGGAACTGCACTTACAGGAGTGCAGCCGTATATGGGGAATAGAATCCCAAATTTAACGGGAAGCGTTGTGTTTACCGATCTTGCCCGGAAGGAAGAATCTCGACCTCCGGTTAGAGGGGTTTTAGCTTATACCAGGGTAAGTACAGATTGTAAACTAAACGATTTTAGTGTTATTGAAACTGATTATAACTTTTCGACGCAATCAGCTTATTATGTTAGTTTGGGAACGAATCTGGATCAAACCAGTCTATATTTAGGGGTTTATGGCTCTATGAAAGCGACTGAATTAAACAAGGGTACTGTTTTTGAAATTGTTCCATGATTTATTAAAACTATAAAATTCGACGGCTGGAATATTTGTCATATATTTACTGTATTTGTGACAATAAAGACAAAGTAGAAAATTTCAAAATAGAGCTATTTGTAGTTTCGTAATAAAGTTTGTTCAAAAATACCTTGCACACCCATGCCCATCAGCTTAAGGAATTCATTGTTCCCCCAAATGAAAAAAAGGAAGGAACACCAAAGGGAGAGTATGCGCCTGTCCAAACTTGCTCATTTGAAACACGGGAATTTGTAGCTGTTCCTTGCCAAAAATACATTTTTTTATGGGGATCAAGATAACACACTCTTGTTCCGCTTGGAGTAAGAAGAAATTTCAGCATCTGCAATTAGCATTTCCCATCGATTAGTAAACGTTAAGTTAATTGGAGTTGTAAACTTTTTCCGCAAATACTTTAATTTTTTTAAATAACCATGGAGGGGCAATCCTCATTGCAATTAATTAATAACAGGAAATACAGCATAAAGCGAAAGGGTATGAATAGTATAGAAAGTGACAAATTGGTTGTTTTTAGGGGGTGGTTTTAATCAATCGGTTTGTTCGTTATTGGTATCAATTGATGATAGGGACAGCTGCAAACTATGTTCCTGTAAGAAAAATGACACTTGCAACCAAGTTAGTTATTACAGCCTTATTAAGTACATTTTCCACTATGCTTCAATCAGCAGGGGGCTTTATGCCTGGTATAGGCTTTCTAATTAGTTTTCTGGCGACATTACCAATTTTTTTAGCTACTTGTTTTTCTATCCGCCAGGGAATCCTCTCTTATACCCTTACGATTTTCCTTTTATTTATTATTCAGCCGAGTGAACTAATTATCTTTCCATTTACAACAGGTTTATTAGGTCTTGCGATGGGTGTGGCCTTTTTACAATTGAAGAGGAGAATTGTGGTTGTTTCCTTTTCATCAATATGTCTACTTACGGGTATTATGGTGATTCTGTATGTATTCCGTTTTCCAGTGCTAGGCCCTACTGTTGATACAACTATGGATCCAAAGGTTATTGCAATAATATTTATATTGAGTTTTCTATACTGCTGGATCTTCGCGGAACTTTGTAGAATACTCATGAATAGATTGTGTCGGGCATTGCCTTAACAGTTGAGTAAAATCTTTTTGAACGAATAATCAGAGTTTGGACGTTTGGGGTATAAGGGCGTGGAAACTCTAGCGGATGTTCCTCATGCTTTTCCACCTTTACATACTGCCCGTTGGGTAAGTGGTGTGCAAATACATAACATAACTGCATGGTGAAAAGAAGTGCAAAGTTAAGTTAATAAGAACTTGGATATCCGGATTGCCAAACAAACATTTCACTGGATGGAGTATACTTAGAGATGCCTTAAAGCATTTAATAGCAGAAGGGGTAAGACGAAGTTTTGGAGGTCCATGGACAAGTCTTAATTTGGTTATTGGTCATTTATTTGATTTCACCTTGTGTCCATATTTTATCAGGAAAATCCCTTATGAACTAATAGGTGTATTAGTTCATTAAGGAACWCGATGAGAAAAAAAGATGTCTATTTTCTGTTTTTTTTCTCGAACTTCATTCTTCATCTATTAATACAGATATAAAGGTTTKAAGGTGACAGTTATGTGGGAGCAGGAAGTGAATTAAATCTATCATTTTTAAAACATCTGACATCTGGAGACTATTTTTTCCTTCTCATCCATTGTGTTGCAACCCATTTTTCACCAGTGATAACGGGTGCTCCAGCGTGTAGAGTTAGTTCGTTTAGATTTTTGTCGTTATAGAAGTATTCGAAATACACAGCCATTCCCTTTCGCGGGGACACTGAAAAATTCAGTTTAGGAAAAAAAGTTTCTCCCCCATGCTCCACATCATTTAAGTACATGATGATTGTGCTAATTCTATTATTTTTTGCTGCTATACTTGAGGATGTAAAAAAATCAAAATGGGCTTTATATTCTTGCCCAGGAGTATATTTAAGAATTTGAATACCATCTCCATGTTCAATGGGTATATTCATGATTGTTGAAATCCTTTTTTCGATTTTGGTAATGATTTCATATTCATTTTCTTGAAAAAACATACTACTGCTCGTTCTTATCTCATTTACTTCGTGCTTAACTCCAATTTTGGAACGATTCATTCTGTCTTTTGACAATTAAATAAGTCCGTCACATTCTTCGTCACTCAAAACATTCCCTAATATTACAATTAGCGGTTCATCTAATCTAGCAATTACATTAATGTCTCGGTCTTCCGTTTTGATTTTATTTCCAATATGATTAAAAATAGTTTGTTCTTTACTTATTTTATTTTCCACCGTCAACTTTCATCGACTCCTAATAGAATGAATTTTCTGAACAATTAGTTTGAATTGCCACTGTAAGCGTTTTACTATGTTAATTATACCATGAACCTTTTTATATAACTGTTTCTTAGTTCTTGCTGACAGTGCTCCGATTATGAGGTGGACCAGTAAAAATTACTGGTGACCTAGCGCTTGACTATGGCAAACTCTAATCATTTACATAAAATAATCTGCCCAAGTCACTTTGCAAAGATATTCATGTGTGTATTTTCACCAAAATTCATACGTGAGTTTAATTCCTTCTTCATCAATTATAGAAGGACTTTTCAAAAAAAGGAACGTATTTCTTTTCGTAATAAGCCGTTCAAGAAACTTAGAGAAAAAGAGAAAAAGAGAAAAAGAAATGTATGATAGGAAATGTGAAGGAAGTGAACGAAAGCGGAGGACTTTAAATCTATCAGTGTTACTGAAGGGATTAAAAAGGTGATGTAATAAAAAATCCAACTTCGTTTCCGCTGAATGGTAAGGGGTCGCAAGGGGCCGTTTTAAAAATTTCTTCAGACAAATGTGTGAAAATTTGTGCAAAACCAGAATATGCCATTAAAGAGGGGGATGTATTGAAAATTGCACAAGAGTCATCCACTATTCCACGGCTTTATGGGTGGGGCAAAACTATATTATTATGGAATATCTTGAGGGGTCAACTTTATTCCAATATTTTGGAATTTTGAGGGATCCTATCCGGAAAATTGATGAGGCAAATTCTTTTTGTGCTTAAAGAAATGGAGCGTTAAAGTTTACCAGAATGGATGCCTATTTGCGCCACATTATTGTAACTAAAGATGAGGAATTAAAAGTAATTAATCATTATAGCTCCTATACAAGGAATCGAAACAGGCTAGAGTCGATATTCAAAGGTTTAAAAAGTTGGGTCTATTACCATTGTTCTTGGAAGAGTTAAAAGAAATGGATCCCGAGTCCTATATGGAATGGAAAGATTTACAGATAAAAAAAGTAACTCCTTTAAAGCTAATAAGGAGTTACTTTTTTCTGGGGAAAAACCAGCGTTATTTTGGATTGCTATGATGCTGGATGATACGATTAACGATATCTGGCAATTTAATTTTCTGGTCTAAAAGAAACTTGTAGAGAGCATCTCTATCCTTCGTACTCACATTCCACTCTTTTGGGATTGATTCAATCACTTGATATATCGATTTGTTCGGCAAATTCACTATTTTTTCAATATACGATGTAAGCTCTGTGTGATCATCGAGAAGAGAGAAGGCCCATTTATAAAAAGGCCAATGGTAGTTATATACCGGTGTTTCTCTCAGCGTTTGAGCTGACCATTGGTAACGTCCCGGAAAAACTCTGCCATGATCAATCATATGGACATAATAGCCACCATCACTGAGATTTTCCAAAATGACATTCATCGTACCTCGATCAGAGTTATTTACCCATTGGTCGAATACCGTTATACCGGCCAGCATATCTCGGTTTTTAACATCCGTCTTAGTGGGAGGATTCTCTCTAACATTTTCGAAAACTGTACTGTTTTTAATAAAAACACAGCCATATTGGTATCCAGAACTATAGTTGTGTTTAGTGGATTGTAATTCAGGAGTTTTCTTGATAAATTCCTCCGGTATATATACAAGATCAAATGGGATAACGGGAAGTGAAAGGAGCTCTGCCAATTTGCCGATCAGGTATTCATTGACCACTTCTTTTTCTCTTTCTTTCTTAGTATCGAACCACTTCACGACATATTCTTTACCATCGCTGAAAAGAATGACATGTGCGGTTCCGCCCCTTAATGTTTGTACATATCGAACTGGATATTTTGTCATATCACTTTATCTCCTTTAAAAATATTTGTCTAGCTCTATTTCTTTTTTACCTTGTCTTTTTTATTAACCATATTGCTCTTGTATTGATCGATAAAATTGGTTATAAGATTCGGTAAATGACCTTTTGTTCTAAAAGAAAAATATACAGCGCTTACTTTACTCCTTCGAGAACCCGCCCTCTACAGGGATGGTTTGGGTAACTTCATAGTTGATTCGTTGGGAAGG
>NZ_JBFUHM010000051.1:0-32430 GCF_056402395.1 Peribacillus sp. P4_B1 | reverse complement strand
CTAATAGATCGAGGACTTAACCAACGCTTTTTAAAAAATGAAATACCTTCTTATTATCTAGTTTTGAAGGAACAACGTTCCTGATATGTTTGGTGGCGATAGCGAAGAGGTCACACCCGTTCCCATTCCGAACACGGCAGTTAAGCTCTTCAGCGCCGATGGTAGTTGGGGGTTTCCCCCTGTGAGAGTAGGACGCCGCCAAGCCAATTAAAAAGATTAGCCATCCGGCTGGTCTTTTTTTGCGTCTCAATGATTTAAAAGAAATCGTTTTTATGATATTTCCATCTTTCAAATTGAATTGAATTCGACCTAAAGGGATATGTTGCCTCTCTTCAATGCCCTCAAATTACAAGAGGTGTGAATTGAAATAATTCATGGGTGCAAGATACGAATAACTGTACTGATGGAGCAGGGGGATTACTTGAGTCGGCTATAGTATTGGGAAGGGAAGAAGGTTAGGATATTGAATGGATGTATAAATTATGAAGATAGGGTCTTTTTTTAGAGAGACGGCAAATTATGCAAGGAGATTCGGAGAAGACATTAACTAAGGCATTATGGAATCCCTGTAATACTGTAATGAATACTAAAATGGATTTCTTGTCTTACTTGTTCTTTTTCATTATACTAGGAGGAATTTATTAAGATAATAATGCAAGTTGGATTTAAGGAAGAAGGCAAATAAAATGGAATTATGGAAGGGATTTTGGTATTGTGGGTAAAAAAAGTAAGGAAAAGTTTGAAGTTGTTGAGGGTGAGACAATCGATGCTTGTTTAGATCGAATTAAAGCGGCAGGCTACTTTCCTGTAAGGAGGACGGAAGAACCCATCTTTGCCGAGAAAATCGAGAATGGCAAAGTCCAATATGTGCCAGTTGATCGAAAAATTGTATTCGAAGTAAAATTAATCGAGTAAAACACGAACGATTCATTAATATCATGTAAAAATATTCGATTTTAACTTGACATTAAAATGGCCGGAAGGTAAGATGAAGTTACATTAATACATCTCATATAATCATGGGGATATGGCCCAAAAGTTTCTACCTGATGACCGTAAATCATCGGACTATGAGAAAAGCATCTGACTAATTCGGAAACTAGCCAAGTCCTTTTTGTTTTTTTCAAAAGGGCTTTCTATTCCGGGCAGTTTGCTTTCTCGATGAGGAAGCAAACTGCCCGGTTTTTTTAATTTACATGTTATAGATAATGATAAGCGTCCATCTGCATACTCGGGACGCCAAAATATGAGTGTTGGAGGGAAAGATGATATGAAACCACAAGTTGGAGTTAT
The DNA here is from genome assembly GCF_056402395.1 of Peribacillus sp. P4_B1. Taxonomy (NCBI): domain Bacteria; kingdom Bacillati; phylum Bacillota; class Bacilli; order Caryophanales; family Bacillaceae; genus Peribacillus; species Peribacillus sp. P4_B1. The sequence goes on along the minus strand of NZ_JBFUHM010000051.1, from coordinate 31,137 downwards.
TATGGGAAGTGTCTCGGATTGGGAAACGATGAAATACGCTTGTGAATCATTGGAACAGCTTGAGATTCCCTATGAAAAAAGAGTCGTTTCCGCCCACAGGACGCCGGATTTACTATTTGAATATGCAGAGAGTGCAAAAGATAGAGATATTAAGGTGATTATTGCCGGAGCTGGCGGGGCGGCGCATCTTCCAGGTATGACGGCAGCCAAAACGATTGTCCCTGTGATTGGCGTACCGATACAATCTAAGGCATTAAATGGGATGGATTCGTTATTATCGATTGTTCAAATGCCTGGTGGCGTACCGGTTGCAACGGTTGCAATCGGAAAAGCTGGCGCAGTCAATGCCGGATTATTAGCGGCTCAAATATTAGCAGCTTTCGATTCCAACATTGCTGATAGGTTAGAATCTTTACGAGACGAAACCAGAGAAAAGGTGTTACAAAGCAGTGAACAACTTAAATAATACAATCATTTTACCGGGACAGACCATTGGAATTATTGGCGGCGGGCAATTGGGCAGGATGATGGCCTTGTCGGCTAAGGCATCGGGCTTTAAGATAGCGGTCCTTGAGCCGACTGCAGAAGGTCCATGTGCGCAAGTGGCGGATATTGAAATCATTGGTGCTTATGATGATATCGAAGCATTGAAAAGGTTAGCTGAGGTTAGTGACGTCATAACATATGAGTTTGAAAATATCAGTTCAGAAGCACTAGATTGGTTAAAGCAACATGCATTTCTTCCACAGGGCTCAGAATTATTAAAGATGACCCAGGATAGACTTACTGAAAAAAAGGCTATATCTGATGCAGGAGCTTCGGTTGCTCCCTATCAGGAAATACAGGCTATTTCAGAAATTTACCTTCATATCGAAAAATTAGGGTACCCTAGTGTGTTAAAAACGACGCGGGGCGGTTATGATGGAAAAGGGCAGTTGGTCATTAAGGAAGAAGCCGATATTAAAAAGGCAGAATCCCTGCTCAAAACAGGTGTATGTGTGCTGGAAGCCTGGATACCTTTCGTAAAAGAAATCTCGATTATCGTGACGCGTAAGGCAAATGGCGAGGCAAGTCATTTTCCAATCGCGGAAAATATTCATATTGAAAATATTCTTCATAAAAGCATTGTTCCCGCACGTATTAGTCAACAAGCTGAACGGAAGGCTATTAATGAAGCCTTGCAGCTTGCAGAAAAACTTGATTTGGTAGGGACATTGGCGGTCGAGATGTTTTTAACCGCTCAGGATGAGATCATCATTAATGAATTAGCGCCAAGACCTCATAACTCAGGCCATTATACAATGGAAGCGTGTGAGACTTCACAGTTCGAACAGCATATAAGGGCTGTTTGCAATTGGCCGCTCGGTAATACGGCGTTATTGAAGCCGGTCGTAATGTTAAACATCCTTGGTGAGCATATCGGACCCTTAATGGATGAAATTCCGACGATTTCTGATTGGAAGGTTCATCTTTACGGCAAGAAAGAGGCCAAGTTTAAGCGGAAAATGGGGCATGTGAATATTTTACGTCCAACGATTGAGGAAGCTCTTTTGGAAAGTGATCGAAGCAAAATATGGAATCAACAGGTTGAAACGGAGGAAGTAAAATGATTGAACGTTATACCCGCCCAGAGATGGGAAACATTTGGACAGAAAAGAACCGCTTTAATGCGTGGTTGGAAGTAGAAATTCTAGCTTGTGAAGCATGGTCTGAACTTGGAGTCATTCCAAAGGAAGATGTGAAGCTTCTTCGTGAAAATGCTACGTTCGATGTGGAACGTATCAATGAAATCGAAAAAGATACACGCCACGATGTAGTTGCTTTTACACGTGCGGTTTCTGAAACATTGGGTGAAGAACGGAAATGGGTTCATTACGGATTGACCTCTACTGATGTGGTCGATACAGCTCTTTCATATGTGATTAAGCAAGCGAATGATATCCTTTCAAAGGATTTAAACAACTTCGTAGAAATCTTGAAAAATAAAGCGAAAGAACATAAATATACGGTTCAAATGGGACGTACACATGGAGTACATGCGGAACCGACTACTTTCGGTTTGAAACTGGCACTTTGGTATCAAGAAATGAAACGTAATGTCGAACGTTTTGAAGAAGCCAGAAAGAACATAGAGGTTGGTAAAATTTCAGGAGCTGTCGGAACATACGCAAACATCGACCCGTTCGTTGAAAAATTCGTTTGTGAAAAGCTTGGCCTTGAAGCAGCACCAATTTCAACTCAAACATTACAGCGCGATCGCCACGCACATTATATGAGCACATTGGCTTTAATTGCGACATCAATTGAAAAGTTCGCAGTGGAAATTCGCGGATTGCAAAAAAGTGAAACGCGTGAAGTAGAAGAATTCTTTGCAAAAGGACAAAAGGGATCTTCGGCAATGCCTCATAAACGGAATCCAATCGGTTCTGAAAATATGACGGGAATGGCTCGGGTAATCCGCGGTTACATGATGACAGCATATGAGAATGTGCCATTATGGCATGAACGTGACATTTCGCATTCTTCTGCTGAGCGCATCATCTTTCCAGATGCAACGATCGCTTTAAACTATATGCTGAACCGTTTCAGCAACATAGTGAAGAACTTGACCGTTTACCCGGAAAATATGAAACGTAATATGGACCGTACCCTGGGATTGATTTTCTCACAACGTGTGCTGCTTTCCCTTATCGATAAAGGACTTGTCCGTGAAGAAGCTTATGATACGGTTCAGCCGAAAGCGATGGAAGCATGGGAGCTTCAGGTTCCATTCAGAAGCCTGATCGAAAAGGATGATAAAATCACAAGCTTGCTTACGAAAGAAGAACTTGATGATTGTTTCGATCCTACACATCATTTGAAAAATGTTGATGTAATCTTTGATCGTTTAGGTTTATAAAAATGAAGGCGGCAAACATAGCATCTCTAAACGATGATATGTTTGCCAAGCCTGATTAATGATAGGAAGATTCATAATATTCACAATGCGGGGGTCTGGACAGATGGAAAAACGAGAATTGTTGTATGAAGGAAAAGCGAAACAGATTTTTGCAACAGACAACAGTGAAATAGTATGGGTGGAATACAAGGATTCGGCAACAGCGTTTAATGGTGAGAAGAAGTCAGAAATCGCCGGAAAAGGTAGATTGAATAATCAAATTACAAGCCTATTATTTTCAAAGCTTGCCCAAGAAAATATACCGTCCCATTTTATTGAACAGCTTTCCGACCGGGAGCAGTTAGTTAAGAGAGTATCCATCATTCCGCTTGAAGTAGTCGTTAGAAATACGGCTGCTGGCAGTTTTTCTAAAAGAACTGGTATTGAGGAAGGCCAGCCACTTAAGAAAACGCTGATTGAGTTTTACTATAAAGATGATGAGCTCGGAGATCCTCTGTTAACGGAAGACCATATTGAAGAATTGGAACTTGCAAGCAAGGAAGATGTAGCCATTTTAAAAGTAAAGGCACAAGAAATCAGTAACGTCTTAACTTCCTTCTTTAAAGAGTTGGACATTAAATTGATTGATTTTAAATTAGAGTTTGGTAAAACCCCGAATGGAGACATTCTGCTGGCAGATGAAATTTCACCTGATACATGCCGGTTATGGGATATTACAACGAATGAAAAGTTAGACAAAGATGTATTTCGCCGTAATTTAGGCAGTTTAACAGATGCTTACGAAAAAATTCTAGCAAAGTTGGAGGGTACTCAACATGTATAAGGTTAAGGTATATATCACACTACGCGAAAGTGTACTAGATCCACAGGGAGCAGCAGTTCAACAATCACTTCATAGTTTAACTTATAACGAGGTAAGTGATGTTCGAGTGGGGAAATACATTGAACTAACAATTGAGGATACGGATCGTGATTTAGATCAACTTGTGAAGGAAATGTGTGAAAAACTATTGGCCAACACGGTAATTGAAGCTTACCGTTATGATGTTGAGGAGGTTATCAACCAATGAAATTTGCTGTCATAGTTTTCCCTGGTTCCAATTGTGATGTCGATATGTACCATGCGATAAAGGATGCACTAGGGGAAGAAGTGGAGTATGTTTGGCATTCCACAGACAATCTAGATCAGTATGATGGAATTCTCCTTCCAGGAGGTTTCTCTTATGGAGACTATTTACGCTCTGGAGCAATTGCTAGATTTTCGAATGTAATGGGCGAAGTCGTAAAAGCGGCTCAAGCAGGAAAGCCTGTTTTGGGTGTCTGCAATGGTTTTCAGATTTTACTTGAAGCAGGGCTTTTACCTGGAGCGATGCGTCGTAATGAAGGCTTGAAATTCATTTGCCGCAATGTAGGATTAAAGGTTGAAAATAACCAATCGATGTTCACGACAGGCTATGAATTAAATGAAACGATTACGATCCCGGTTGCCCATGGTGAAGGGAATTACTACTGTGATAATGAAACATTGGCTGAATTAAAACAAAATAACCGTATTTTATTCACTTATGACGGTGAAAATCCAAACGGAAGCTTGGAACAAATAGCGGGAATTACAAATGAACAAGGAAATGTCCTCGGAATGATGCCTCATCCCGAACGTGCTGTTGATTCACTGCTTGGCAGTAAAGACGGCTTAAAGATTTTTCAATCCATCGTAAAAAACTGGAGGGAATCACATGTTATTACAGCTTGAACCAAGTCCGGAAAAAATTAAATCGGAGCGATTGTACGCAAGTATGGGACTATCCGATAAAGAATTTGCCATGGTGGAGAAAATCTTAGGCAGACTGCCGAATTATACGGAAACTGGATTGTTTTCCGTTATGTGGTCAGAGCATTGTTCCTACAAAAATTCAAAACCCATCTTAAGAAAATTCCCGATTACTGGGGAGAAAGTCCTTCAAGGACCTGGTGAAGGAGCTGGTATCGTTGATATCGGTGACAATCAGGCTGTCGTTTTTAAAATAGAAAGTCATAACCACCCATCTGCTATCGAACCTTACCAAGGTGCCGCTACTGGTGTCGGCGGTATTATCCGTGATGTCTTCTCCATGGGTGCACGTCCGATTGCGATGCTGAATTCACTTCGCTTCGGTGAGCTAGACAATGATCGCGTGAAATATTTATTTAAAGAAGTGGTTGCCGGGATTGCTGGGTACGGCAATTGTATCGGAATACCGACTGTGGGAGGCGAAATTCAATTCGATCCTTCTTATGAAGGGAACCCTCTAGTCAATGCCATGTGTGTCGGCTTGATCGACCATAAGGACATAAAAAAAGGCCAGGCGCATGGAGTGGGTAACACAGTCATGTATGTCGGTGCCAAAACAGGACGCGATGGTATTCATGGAGCAACATTTGCATCCGAGGAGCTGTCAGAGTCATCAGAAGAAAAACGACCTGCCGTCCAAGTGGGAGATCCATTCATGGAGAAACTGCTTTTAGAAGCATGTCTAGAATTAATTCAAAATGATGCACTTGTTGGGATTCAGGATATGGGCGCGGCAGGACTTACTAGTTCATCTGCAGAGATGGCAAGTAAAGCGGGCTCAGGCATTAAAATGAACCTTGATTTGATACCGCAGCGTGAAACGGGAATGACTGCTTATGAAATGATGCTTTCTGAATCACAAGAGCGGATGCTGATCGTAGTCACTAAAGGACGTGAACAAGAAATCGTTGACTTGTTTACGAAATATGATCTAGAGGCTGTTTCCGTCGGTGAAGTGACGGATGACAAAAACCTAACGTTATCGCATCAAGGTGAAATTGTTGCAGAGGTTCCAGTTGATGCATTGGCTGAAGAAGCTCCGATTTATCATAAGCCATCTGCAGAACCGCAATATTTCCGTGATTTCCAAAGTATGAAGGCTGAAATGCCAGTCATAGGAGATTATAAAGAAACACTGATATCACTATTGAAGCAACCGACGATTTCGAGTAAGGAATGGGTTTATGATCAATATGATTACATGGTCCGCACGAATACAGTCGTCTCACCTGGATCGGATGCGGCGGTAGTACGAGTTCGGGGCACAAATAAGGCCCTTGCTATGACGACGGATTGTAACTCCCGCTATATATATTTAGATCCAGAAACGGGAGGTAAAATCGCAGTCGCTGAAGCAGCACGTAACATTATTTGCTCGGGTGCGGAACCTTTAGCAATTACGGATTGCCTGAACTTTGGGAATCCAGAAAAACCTGAAATATTTTGGCAATTGGAAAAAGCGGCAGACGGTATGAGTGAAGCTTGCAGAAGCTTAAGTACCCCTGTAATTGGTGGAAATGTCTCGCTTTACAATGAAACGAATGGTGAAGCGATTTATCCGACACCTGTAGTTGGGATGGTTGGTCTTGTCAGTGATCTTCAACATATCACTACACAATCGTTTAAAAATGAATCCGATTTGATTTATGTGATCGGCGAAGCAAAAGTGGAATTTGGAGGCAGTGAATTACAAAAAATGCTTGAGGGTAAAATCTTTGGACGCGCACCAGAACTTGATTTGAGCGTTGAACAAAAGCGTCAGCAGCAAATCCTCACTGCAATCCAAAACGGACTTGTCGCATCAGCCCATGATCTTTCGGAAGGCGGTTTGGCAGTGGCTTTAGCTGAATCTTTATTCGGGACTAGCAAACTTGGTGCAAAAGTGAATATATCCGGCGAACCGGTATCAGAATTATTCAGTGAAACACAATCACGATTCTTACTATCCATCAATCCTGAAAACCAAACGGCATTTGAAGCACTTGTAGAAGATGCGATATGCATTGGCTCAGTAACAGAGGATAATAAATTAGTCGTGACGGCAGACAGTGATAGCAAAGTATTGGAAGCGGACGTTGATGTTTTACAAACAGCTTGGAAGGGAGCTATACCATGCTTGCTGAAATAAGAAGCCTAAACGAAGAGTGTGGCGTTGTTGGAGTCTGGGGACATCCCGATGCAGCACAGCTTGCTTACTACGGTTTGCATAGCTTACAACATCGTGGTCAAGAGGGAGCTGGCATCGTCGTGACGGACGGTGACCAGATGTCCATCACTAAGGGTGAAGGTCTTGTCACAGAAATATTCACGGCTGATAAAATGCAGGCACTTTCCGGTTCAGGAAAAGCTGCGATCGGCCATGTCCGTTATACAACGGCAGGTGGCGGCGGGTATCAAAATGTTCAGCCTTTCCTGTTCAATTCACATACAGGAGGGCTGGCACTTGCTCATAATGGGAACATCGTCAATGCCCATCAATTAAAAGCACAGCTTGAAGGACAGGGAAGCATTTTTCAAACGACATCGGATACGGAAGTTCTGGCCCATTTGATTAAACGGTCCGGCTACTCAGATGTCAGGGATTCCGTGAAGAACAGTTTAAGCATGCTGAAGGGAGCTTATGCCTTTGTCATCATGACAGAAAACCAAATGATCATGGCAAGAGATCCGCATGGCTTCCGTCCACTTTCCTTAGGGAAAATAGGCGATGCATATTTCGCTGCATCCGAAACATGTGCCCTTGATATTGTAGGTGCAGAATTCATCCGCGATATTGAACCGGGTGAACTCGTTGTCATTAATGATGAGGGAATCACTTCCGAGTACTTTTCGCTTTCCAGTCAACAGGCAATGTGTACGATGGAATATGTGTATTTTTCCCGTCCGGATAGTAACATTGATGGGATCAATGTTCATACGGCACGAAAAAACCTTGGCAAGCAAATGGCACTGGAAGCTAAAATAGAAGCGGATGTAGTTACAGGTGTACCCGATTCCAGTATTTCGGCAGCGATAGGCTATGCTGAAGCGGCCGGCATTCCCTATGAAATGGGCTTAATAAAAAATCGTTATGTTGGACGGACGTTCATTCAGCCATCACAGAGTCTGCGCGAACAAGGCGTGAAGATGAAACTTTCACCTGTAAGAGGGGTCGTAGAAGGTAAGCGGGTCATAATGGTTGATGATTCAATCGTCCGTGGGACCACGAGCAGAAGGATTGTCCGCATGTTAAAAGATGCAGGAGCCAAAGAAGTGCATGTTGTAATCAGCTCGCCACCGATCAAGAATCCATGTTTTTATGGAATAGACACGTCTAAAAAGGAAGAACTGATTGCGAGCTCTAAATCGGTGGAGGAAATAAGGGAAATCATTGGTGCTGATTCATTAACTTTTTTAAGTGTCGAAGGTATGGTCGAAGCAATTGGCCGACCATTTCCTGGAGAAACGCGCGGTTCATGCCTAGCTTGTTTCACCGGAAATTATCCGACTGAAATTTTTGAGTACGAACGAGAAAAAACAAAATGTTAATCAAGTCGGCAATGAAGATTGATTTTCGGAGGAGGATTTCAAATGGCTAATGCATATAAACAGGCTGGTGTGGATATTGAGGCTGGTTATGAAGCGGTAAATCGAATGAAAAAACATGTAAAGCGCACATTTCGTCCAGAAGTAATGAATGGTCTTGGCGGTTTTGGAGGCATGTTTGACTTATCTTCCTTGAACCTTAAAGAACCTGTGCTCATTTCAGGTACGGATGGAGTGGGTACGAAACTTTTGTTGGCGTTCATGATGGATAAACACGATACAATTGGTGTGGATTGTGTAGCTATGTGCGTCAATGATGTTGTCGTTCAAGGTGCTGCACCTTTATACTTTTTAGATTATATTGCCTGCGGTAAAGCAGATCCAGAACGAATTGAAATGATCGTCAAAGGAATTGCAGATGGCTGTGAGCAGGCAGGCTGTGCTTTAATCGGCGGAGAAACAGCGGAAATGCCGGGCATGTACGAAACGGAAGAATACGATGTTGCAGGCTTTACTGTAGGTGCAGTTGAAAAATCACGTCTAATTACGGGTGAGGCAATCTCGGCGGGTGATGTCGTTATTGGACTTGCTTCAAGCGGCATCCACAGTAATGGATATTCACTTGTTCGTAAAATCCTTCTTGAAGACTCAGGTATGGGGCTTCATGACTTCGTACCGGAATTGGGTTGCAAGTTGGGTGAGGAATTACTAAAACCGACAAAAATCTATGTAAAATCCATTTTATCGACATTAGAAAAATTTGATGTTAATGGTCTTGCCCATATTACGGGTGGCGGGTTCATCGAAAATATTCCTCGTATTCTACCTGAAGGATGCGGTGTGGAAATCGAGCTAGGAAGTTGGGGAATTCCATCTGTATTCGCGTTCCTTGAAGAAAAAGGGAACCTTGTAAAAGAGGAAATGTTCAATATTTTCAATATGGGTATTGGAATGACGGCTGTCGTGAAAAAAGAAGTGGCATCTGATGTGGTAGCCCATCTACGGTCTTGCGGCGAAGAAGCATCGGTTATTGGAACGATTGTGGACGGAAATGGAGTGTCGTTTAAATAATGAAGCGCCTTGCTGTCTTTGCATCAGGTAATGGTAGTAATTTCCAATCGATTGCTGAAGCAATAAAAAGTGGAAAATTGGCGGCGGAAATCTGTCTTGTCGTTTGTGATCGGGAAGACGCTTATGTACTTGAGAGAGCAAAGCTTGAGAATATTGATTCTTTCTCCTTTTCAGCGAAGAATTACTCTAACAAGACTGAGTATGAATCGGTAATCCTGGAGAAACTTCGCCAATATGAGATAGAGTTTATCATTCTGGCTGGTTATATGCGTTTGATTGGTCCGACATTATTACAAAAGTATACACAGAGAATTGTGAACATCCACCCTTCACTCTTGCCTAGTTTTCCAGGCAAGGATGCAATTGGCCAGGCTTTTGACGCTGGAGTGAAGGAAACGGGGGTAACCGTTCATTATGTTGATGATGGAATGGATACAGGACCGATCATTGCCCAAAATGCAGTGCCAATTCTTGAGGGGGATACGAAAGACATTCTTCAAAAAAGGATTCAGGAAATGGAGCATGACATGTATCCGTCAGTTTTGCAGGAGCTATGCCACAAGAAACTTACTTAATGGAGGGACCAACATAACATGAAGAAACGTGCTTTAATTAGTGTATCGGATAAAACAGGTATCGTAGAATTTGCTCAAGGTTTAATTGAGGCAGGTTTTGAAATTATTTCTACAGGCGGTACCAAAAAAACACTGCAGGATAATGGCGTTGATGTAATTGGAATCAGTGATGTCACCGGTTTTCCGGAAATCTTGGATGGACGTGTAAAAACACTTCACCCGAATGTCCATGGAGCAGTGTTGGCAAAACATGATGACAAGGATCACGCAGCACAGCTTGCAGAGCATAATATTGAACCCATTCAACTTGTCTGTGTAAACCTATATCCGTTCCAAGCGACTATTTCCAAACCAGAAGTCACTGTGGAAGATGCTATTGAAAACATCGATATCGGTGGACCGACAATGCTTCGTTCTTCTGCTAAAAACCACGAATATGTGACTGTTATCGTTGATTCAAATGATTATCCTACCGTATTGGCTGAGCTGAAACAAAACGACGGAGTATCAAAAACCACGAATCGCCGTTTGGCTGCAAAAGTCTTCCGCCATACAGCTGCATATGATGCTGTCATTTCGGAGTATATGACTGAGCTTACCGATGAAGAGAATCCTGAATCATTGACTGTTACCTATGAATTGAAACAGTCCCTTCGTTATGGGGAAAATCCACATCAAAAAGCAGCATTCTATAAAAAACCGCTTGGTTCCGTTTTCTCAATTGCTGAAGCGCAGCAATTACATGGAAAAGAGCTTTCATACAACAACATTAATGACGCTGATGCAGCACTTCAAATCGTTAAGGAATTCAATGAGCCGGCTGCTGTTGCTGTTAAACATATGAATCCTTGCGGCGTCGGTGTAGGAGCGACCATTTTAGAAGCGTATGAAAAAGCTTATGAGGCAGATGCTACTTCCATTTTCGGTGGAATCATTGCTTTGAACCGTGAAGTTGATAAAGCGACTGCGGAAAGGCTTCATGAAATTTTCCTTGAAATCATCATTGCTCCTGGGTTTACAGATGAAGCAGTGGAAGTATTAACAAGCAAGAAAAACCTTCGTTTATTAACGATCGATTTCGATGCGGCTAAAAAACCTGAGCGTAAATTGACTTCCATTGAAGGCGGATTACTTATTCAAGATCGAGATGCACATAGCTTAAAGGATGCAGAGGTAAAAGTTGCAACGAAACGTGAGCCTACTCCTGAAGAATGGAAAGCCATGGAACTTGGCTGGAAAATCGTAAAGCATGTAAAGTCGAATGCAATAGTGGTTAGTAACGGTCAAATGACCTTAGGTGTTGGCGCAGGTCAAATGAACCGTGTCGGTGCTGCAAAAATTGCTCTGGAACAAGCTGGGGAAAGAGCGACAGGAAGTGCATTGGCATCAGATGCTTTCTTCCCAATGGATGATACTGTAGAAGCGGCAGCAAAAGCGGGCGTCACGGCAATTATTCAGCCTGGTGGATCTGTAAAAGATCAAGATTCAATCAAGAAAGCTGATGAATATGGGATTGCAATGGTATTTACAGGAATTCGTCACTTTAAACATTAATCAAAAATAGAGGTGCGATAATGAATGTACTAGTAATTGGCCGGGGCGGCAGGGAGCATGCCATAGCCCGCAAATTATTTGAAAGTAAACGGGTTGGGACAGTTTTTGCAGCACCTGGAAATCCAGGTATGACAGATGTAGCGACTCTTGTTCCAATTGAAGAAAACAATCATGAGGAATTGGTTGCCTTCGCAAAGAAGAATGCAATTTCATTAACGGTGATTGGGCCCGAAACGCCATTGTTGAATGGACTTGCAGACGACTTTACAGATGCAGGCTTAAAGGTATTTGGCCCTAATGGCCGTGCTGCAGTCATTGAGGGAAGTAAATCCTTTGCTAAAGATTTAATGAAGAACTACAGCATTCCGACAGCGGAATATGAAACATTTTCTGATTATGATTCAGCAAAGGCATATATCGAAAAAATGGGGGCACCCATTGTCATAAAAGCGGATGGCTTGGCTGCAGGAAAAGGTGTCGTTGTTGCAATGACGATGGAAGAGGCGTTAGACGCCATCCATGATATGCTAGTTGGGGCAAAGTTCGGCGAAGCTTCTGCCAAAGTCGTTATTGAGGAATTTCTCGATGGCGAGGAATTCTCATTGATGGCATTCGTGAATGGGGAAAAAGTGTATCCGATGGTCATTGCTCAAGATCACAAGCGAGTTTTTGATGGAGATCAGGGTCCGAACACAGGTGGAATGGGTGCATACTCACCAGTGCCGCAAATTTCCGATGAAATGATTCAGACTGCAGTCGAAACAATTCTTCAGCCTACAGTAAATGCGATGATTTCGGAAAATCGCCGTTTTACAGGTATATTATATGCCGGGTTGATTGCTACTGAAAAGGGCACAAAAGTCATTGAGTTCAATGCACGTTTTGGCGATCCGGAAACGCAAGTTGTTTTACCACGCCTAAAAACCGATTTCGTAGATACGCTTGAAGCGGTTCTTTCTGGGGAGGATTTACAACTTGAATGGCATGAAGAAGCTGTTCTTGGAGTGGTCGTGGCAGCTGATGGATATCCAGGGGATTATAAGAAGGGTTCAATCATTAAAGGCTTGGAAAAGATTGATCCGAATGCCCATGTTTATCATGCTGGAACGGCTAAAAATGATGAGGGGAATTTCATCTCAAACGGCGGACGTGTACTTCTGGTTGCTGCAAAAGGGAATGATTTGGCCTCAGCCCAAGCTGAAGTATATAAAGAGTTGGGGCATATTGAGAAAGACGGTTTATTCTGGCGAACGGATATTGGATACCGTGCAATTTAATGCGATTTTTCATTATAATACAAAGAAGCTGACTCTACACGGAGTCAGCTTCTTCTTTAGAAAAAACTTAATATGAATCTGATGAATTAGACTCTCTATCCTGTTTTGGTTCATTTTTCATTAAGGTTTGTCCATTTTCCATTGCATCCGTGAGGGGGCAATAGCGGAGAATGCCTTCGCCTATTTTCATTGCAGAAAGCATGACCACAATAATATAAGATTGGTTTTTCCAAGGTTTCTTTACCATTCTAGCCATTGCCCATGTTAGAAAGGTAAAACCACACGTAATTCGCATTAAGGCATTTATTATACTGATATTTTGTTTAAACTTCATATTTTGTCCATCCCTTCACAAAAATTTAACAATATTCTGGATAACGATACTGTTCTAATGAGGTAAGTATGTTACTATGAAATAAAATTGGATTGAAAATGGTTTTTTCATACATCTGTTTCTAAAAAATTATGGGGGAATGTTTATGCTTGAACAGCGCTATAGATGGAAAAATAAACATCTAAGAGAACATATAGATGTGCTGGATGGCAATAGGGCACCACACATTCTGCTTAAAAATACGACTTATTTAAATCAGGCTTTACGAAAATGGGTGAAAGCGAATATATGGATATATGATGATCGCATCATATATGTCGGCGATAAGCTTCCGGATAATATAGACCGCTGTGAAATGGTTGACTGCACAAACCAGTATTTAGTCCCGGGTTATATTGAGCCGCATTCACATCCTTCTCAATTATATAATCCCCTTTCTTTTTCACGTTATGCATCTCATTTTGGGACAACGACATTGATCAATGATAACTTGCCGTTTCTATTGCAGTTGGATAAAAAGAAAGCGTTTTCTCTTTTGAAAGAATTACGCAATATTCCTGTAACGATGTATTGGTGGAGCCGTTTTGACGGACAGACTGAATTGATCGATGAGGATACGGTATTTTCCCATGGGGCAGTTAAATCCTGGCTGGAGCATGATGCCGTATTACAGGGCGGGGAGCTAACAGGATGGCCGAAGCTTCTCGATGGGGATGACATGATGCTGCACTGGATTCAGGAAGCCAAGCGGATGAGGAAGAAAATAGAAGGACACTTTCCAGGTGCTTCAGAGAAGACATTAGCAAAAATGACCCTGTTCGGCGCCGATTGTGATCATGAGGCAATGACAGGCGATGAAGTCATGGCGCGCTTGCTGCAAGGATATTATGTATCACTAAGACATTCTTCGATCCGGCCTGATCTTCCAAAGATGATAAAGGAAATTCATGAACTGGGCATCGATCATTATGACAAATTCTTTTATACGACAGATGGTTCGCCGCCGTCTTTTTATGAGGGTGGTCTCATAGACTGCTTGATCAAAATAGCGATAGAGCATGGCGTTCCGGTCATCGATGCTTACAATATGGCAACTATCAACATTGCACGATATTATAATATTGAATACCTTCATGGCAATATTGCCACTGGAAGGGTAGCGAACATTAACTTCCTGACCGATGTAAAGGAACCCGCACCGGTTTCAGTAATGGCAAAAGGGAAATGGGTGAAAAGGGATGGTGAAATCATTCCTGATTTACAGGAAATCGAATGGAGTGATTTTGATTTTAAACCACTTGATCTTGATTGGGATCTTAGTTTAAAGGAAGATTTTGAATTTTCCATGCCATTTGGGATTGAATTGGTCAATAATGTAATTACGAAACCGTACTCCCTTTCCAATGATGTAGGGTATGAAGAGCTGAACTTCGAGGATGATGAATGCTTTTTCATGCTTATTGATCGGGAAGGGAAATGGCGCATCAATACAATATTAAAAGGGTTTGCGGATAAATTGTGTGGCTTTGCTGGCTCTTATACCAATACCGGTGATATCATACTAATCGGTAAAAGGAAAAAGGATATGCATTTGGCATTTAACCGGCTGAAGGAAATTGGCGGTGGAATCATTTTAACGGAACATGGAAAGGTGATCCATGAACTTCCTCTTAAACTAATGGGAGTCATGTCCACCAAAGAGGTTCCTGAATTGATAAAAGAAGAAAATGAATTGAAACATTTGCTGCGTGAGAGGGGATATCGCTTCGATGATCCTGTTTACACTCTTTCATTCTTTTCGACAACCCATCTGCCATATATAAGGCTAACCCAGCGAGGAGTATATGATGTTATGAATAAAACTATACTCTTTCCCACTATAATGCGTTAAAATATAAGAGAAGAAATGGCTAATAATTCAGAGGAGTGGAAAGATGAATTTAAAGAGAGTTCTTTTCATCGTTATTGCTATTTTACTGCTGGCAGGCTGTTCGGCGAAAGAGGATCCTGCATCGGATGACAGTAAGCCAAAAGATCCGGCTGTCATCAAAAATAGAGATGTGAAAAATGAATCTTCCAATGAGTTTCCACTAACAGGTATATCCACCGATGAAGGCAGTGAGCAAAGGGCTGTAGCAGTGATGATTAATAATCATCCGAAAGCACGCCCGCAATCGGGCCTCTCAGAAGCCGATATGGTCTACGAAATGCTCGCAGAAGGTGACATAACCAGATTTTTAGCTATCTTCCAAAGTGAAACGCCAAGCCGAATCGGTCCGATTCGGAGTGCAAGGGACTATTATATCGAATTGGCAAAAGGCCTGGATTGCATCTATGTGTGTCATGGGAATAGCCCCGAGGCAAAAACCATGCTGGACAAAGGGTATATTGATAACTTGAACGGATTATATTATGATGGTACTTTGTTTCATCGTTCGGCAGATAGAAAAGCACCGCATAATTCCTACATTTCTTTTGAGGATATCCAAAAAGGCGTGAAGGAAAAGGGATATGAGATGAATGGTGCACCGGAACCTTATACTTTCCTTTCAAAAGAAGAGGCGGCTGGCCTTCAAGGGGAACAGGCATTGAAAACCGAGATATCCTACGGATCAGACGAGTATGATGTAAAGTATGAATACGACGCCACGGAAGAGAAATATAAACGTTATTCGAATGGTGAGCAAACAGTCGAATATAAATCGAATAAACCTATTTTACTGGATAATATATTGATCATTGAGGCCACTCATCAAGTGATCGACGATAAAGGTCGCCGTAAAATCGACTTGAAAAGTGGTGGAAAAGGTTATTTACTTCAAAAAGGAACAGCGAATGAAGTAGAATGGGTTAATAAGGATGGTCGGATTATACCAGTGAAAAACGATAACGAAGTAGGATTGATTCCAGGGAAAACTTGGATCAATATTATTCCGAATGAACCTGGTTTAGTAGGAGACGTCTCATTTTGATACCCATGAATTGAGGGGGAGTAACATGCAAATTGATAAGTTAAGAGGAAAAGAAACGGATCAGCTGTTTAAGTCGATCCTTTCCTTGCGTGATTTGGACGAATGTTATCGATTTTTTGATGATTTATGTACAGTTAATGAAATTTCATCATTAGCACAGCGTCTTGAAGTAGCCCGGATGCTTGAAGAAGGTAAAACCTATCATAAAATCGAAACGGAAACAGGTGCAAGCACGGCTACGATTTCCAGGGTCAAACGCTGCTTGAATTACGGAAATGACGCTTATTCAATGGCTCTTAACCGTATTAAAGAAAACGTTGAGGAAACAACTGAATCTTAATGCATTCGATTTTTTATATGGTGAATCAGAAAAAGCCGAGGAATTCATTTCCCGGCTTTTTATTTTGAGTTTTGCCTTTCTTTTGTCAGCTGTCTTTCTGCCGTATCCGTGTTATATTGGTTTTTAGATTCAGAGGTTTCCATTTGGTAAACATTTTATCGATACTTCTCTTTTTTAATGAAAAATCTTAATGCTATAATGGTGTAATGGGAAGTGTGAATGGAGGATTATTATGTACGATTTTCGCGAGTGGAAACATGTTTTCAAACTCGATCCAAATAAAGAAATAAGTGATGAGGCTCTTGAAAAAGTCTGTGAATCCGGTACGGATGCAATCATGGTCGGGGGAACGGATGGAATCACGCTTGAGAATGTGCTTCATTTAATGGCACGGGTCAGACGATATACCGTCCCATGTGTAATGGAGATTTCTTCTGTTGAAACGGTGACGCCAGGGTTTGATTTATATTTCATTCCAAGTGTCCTGAATAGCACCAACCCGGATTGGATGATGAAACTGCATCAGCAAGCAGTCAAAGAATACGGATACCTTTTGAATTGGGATGAAATTTTCGTTGAAGGGTACTGTATTCTGAATGCCGAGTGTAAGGCTGCTCAATTGACGAAAGCCAATACCCAACTGGATATGGATGATGTGGGAGCATACGCGATGATGGCAGAAAAGATGTTCAACCTGCCGATTTTTTATCTGGAATACAGCGGTGATTATGGCGATATCCAGATGGTGGAAGCAGCCAAAGAGAGCTTGGAGAATACCGTACTTTTCTATGGCGGTGGGATAAAATCAGTTGAACAGGCCAAAGAAATGTCTAAGTTTGCGGATGTCATCGTTGTTGGCAATGTGATTTATGAAGATTTGAAAGCGGCACTTGCAACAGTTACGGCAGTTAATGAAAACATGAAATAAATATAGTATACTAAAACATAAAACAGAAACGAACGTTCGTATAGGTGGTGTGATAATGCAATATTTAGCGGAAAAATTACTAATAGGTTTGAATGAACAGCAACAAAAAGCAGTAAAGTCAACTGATGGCCCACTTTTAATCATGGCTGGGGCAGGAAGTGGAAAGACGCGTGTGCTGACTCACCGAATAGCTTACTTGATGGTCGAGAAGGAAATAGCACCTTGGAATATCCTTGCAATCACGTTCACTAACAAAGCTGCACGTGAAATGAAGGAGAGGATCCGTGCCATACTTGGCGGTGCGTCAGAGGATATCTGGATTTCGACCTTCCACTCGATGTGTGTCCGCATTTTACGAAGAGATATCGATCGTATCGGTTTTAATAGGAACTTTTCGATATTGGATACGACGGATCAGCAATCGGTCATTAAGCAAATCATGAAAGATCGTAATATGGATACAAAGAAATATGATTACCGGGCGATTTTGGGTAGCATCAGTTCAGCGAAAAATGAATTGGTCGGGCCGGAAGAGTACCTGAAGACAGCGTCGGATTACTTTACTAAGGTAACTGCCGATGTATATACGGAATACCAAAAACGGTTGAGGAAAAATTCAGCGCTCGATTTCGATGATTTGATCATGATGACGATTCAATTGTTCCAACTGGTACC
Source organism: Peribacillus sp. P4_B1 (assembly GCF_056402395.1). NCBI lineage: Bacteria > Bacillati > Bacillota > Bacilli > Caryophanales > Bacillaceae > Peribacillus > Peribacillus sp. P4_B1. The sequence continues at coordinate 13,156 of NZ_JBFUHM010000051.1, read as the reverse complement.
GGAAGTACTTGAATACTATCAGCGCAAGTTTCAATACATTCATGTTGATGAGTACCAAGATACGAACAGGGCTCAATATATGCTTGTTAAACTACTTGCTTCACGTTTCCGTAATCTCTGCGTTGTCGGGGATTCTGATCAATCGATTTATCGCTGGCGCGGTGCGGATATTGCGAACATCCTTTCATTTGAAAAAGATTATCCGAATGCCAACATGATTTTCCTTGAACAGAATTATCGCTCGACGAAAAAGATTCTTGCAGCGGCGAATAAGGTCATCGATAACAATCAAAACCGGAAGCCGAAAAATCTTTGGACTGAGAATGCAGATGGTAATAAGCTATTCTATTACCGTGCAGACAATGAACAAGGGGAAGCGCAATTTGTAGCCGGAAAGATAAATGAGTTAGTTCGGGACGGCAGTAGGAAGTATTCCGATATAGCAATCCTTTACAGAACAAATGCACAATCACGTGTCATGGAGGAAGTTCTGCTTAAATCCAATATAAACTATGCTATAGTCGGGGGCACTAAGTTCTATGACCGTAAAGAGATTAAGGACTTGCTTGCCTATCTTCGCCTTATTGCGAATCCTGACGATGACATCAGTCTCCGCCGTGTAATCAATGTACCAAAACGCGGAATTGGTGCAACTTCAATGGACAAAGTGGCAGATTATGCAGATCAGTATGATGTTTCCATTTATAAAGCACTTGAATCTGTGGAAATGGTAGGGATTAGCGGGAAGGCTACCAAAGCGGCTAGGGAATTCCATACGCTGATCACTAACTATACAAATCAGCAGGAGTACTTATCCGTAACGGAACTGGTGGAGGAAGTCATTAAGAAAACCGGTTATCGTGAGATGCTGCAGGCAGAAAAAACGATTGAATCGCAAAGCCGGCTTGAAAATATAGATGAGTTTTTATCTGTTACGAAAGCATTCGAAAGTAACAGCGAGGACAAATCATTGGTTGGCTTTTTAACTGACCTGGCGTTGGTTGCCGATATAGACCAACTTGATGAGAACTCCGAAGAAGTTACTAATACTGTAACGTTGATGACCCTGCATTCAGCGAAGGGACTTGAATATCCGGTGGTCTTTTTATTGGGCCTTGAAGAAGGGGTTTTCCCTCACAGCCGCTCGCTCATGGATGAAGAGGAGATGGAAGAAGAACGCCGTCTGGCCTATGTGGGAATTACAAGGGCTGAAAATGAGCTATTCATAAGCAATGCCCAAATGCGGACATTGTATGGACGGACCAGTATGAATCCAGTTTCACGTTTCATCAGTGAAATACCAGAGGAACTCCTTGAAGATCTTAAACCGAAACCGGCTCCTAGAGCTAGGCAAACACCTTTCAGTTCTTCGAGAACTGGATCTCCTTCAACAGCTTCCACAAGAAAAGTTCCTGCCTTTGGTAGAGCCGTTTCTGCACCATCCGCAACCGGTGGTGAAGAGATCGGCTGGGCTGTCGGTGACCGTGCATCCCACAAAAAGTGGGGTATAGGAACCGTGGTGAGCGTAAAAGGGGAAGGCGAAGGGAAGGAACTGGATATCGCATTCCCAAGTCCAATCGGTATCAAACGCCTACTGGCTAAATTTGCACCAGTTGAAAAAGCTTAAGCTATTAATATGAATCTTACTGGTAAAGAATAGGGATATCTGACTTTAGACACCGCTCTTCTATAAGAAGTGCGGTGGAGTCTTCTTTAGAAAGGATTGAACGTATGGACTTACAAGCTGCAGAGAAAAAAGTTCTAGAACTGCAAACGTTATTGAACCAATACAGCTACGAATATTATGTGATGGACCAGCCATCAGTACCTGATGCTGAATATGATCGGATACTCCGTGAGCTTATCGAGTATGAGGAGAAATTCCCGGAACTGCAAACGCCTGATTCTCCGACACAACGGGTCGGTGGCGCCATTTTGGATATGTTTGAAAAAGTGGAGCATACCACACCGATGCTTAGTTTAAGCAATGCATTCAATGAAAGTGACTTACGGGATTTCGACAGAAAGGTCAGACAATCTGTAGGTGACGATTTTACTTATGTATGTGAATTGAAAATTGATGGACTTGCCGTCACTCTTCAATATGAGAATGGATATTTCGTAAGAGGGGCAACACGTGGAGATGGAACGATCGGTGAAGATATTACAGCAAACCTGAAAACGATCAAGTCGATTCCATTGAAGATGCGTGAGCCGATTGCCATAGAAGTACGCGGTGAGGCATTCATGCCAAAAAAATCATTTGAATCTTTAAATAAGGCTAAGGAAGAACGTGGTGAGGAACCATTTGCAAACCCACGGAATGCAGCTGCTGGCTCGTTAAGGCAGCTTGACCCAAAACTTGCTGCGAAACGGAACCTGGATATTTTCCTTTATGCGATTGCCGATTTAGGAGAAACAGGGGTCCAATCCCACAGTGAAGGTCTGGATTTGTTGGATCGATTGGGGTTTAAGACGAATCGGGAAAGAAAAACATGCTTGAATATAGAGGAAGTACTAGCCTATATAGTAGAATGGACAGAACAACGTCCAAACTTAGCCTATGATATTGATGGAATTGTCGTAAAGGTGGATTCCCTTGAACAGCAGGATGAATTAGGTTTTACTGCAAAAAGTCCGCGTTGGGCCATCGCTTATAAATTCCCAGCTGAAGAAGTCATTACAACCCTGCGGGATATCGAGCTGAATGTTGGACGTACGGGTGTATTAACCCCAACAGCTGTGTTGGATCCCGTTCGGGTAGCGGGTACGACTGTGCAGCGGGCATCCCTTCATAACGAAGACTTAATCCGTGAAAAGGACATTAGAATCGGAGATCAAGTGGTCGTGAAAAAAGCGGGCGATATCATTCCAGAGGTGGTCAATGTACTGGCAGAACGCCGTACAGGGGAAGAGGCCGAGTTTCAGATGCCGACTGAGTGCCCGGAATGCGGCAGTGAACTTGTTCGGCTGGATGGTGAGGTTGCTTTACGTTGCATCAACCCGAAGTGTCCTGCACAAATACGGGAAGGCTTGATTCACTTTGTATCCCGGACAGCTATGAACATAGACAGTCTTGGTGAAAAAGTGATTAGCTTGTTGTTTAAAGAGGAACTCATACAAGATGTGGCTGATATTTATAAGCTTACATATGATCAACTCATTGCATTGGAACGGATGGGGGATAAATCCGTCAATAAACTCCTTCAAGCAATCGAAGCTTCGAAAAGCAATTCGTTGGAAAAATTACTATTCGGGTTAGGCATTCGCCATGTTGGTTCGAAAGCGGCCAAGACACTTGCACGGGAGTTCGTGACGATGGAAGCCTTAAGCAAGGCGAGTCGTGAAGAATTAACATCCATTAATGAAATAGGGGATAAGATGGCCGATTCCATCGTAGCTTATTTTGAATTGGAAGAGGTCCATGCGCTATTGAACGAGTTGGAAGCAGCCTGTGTGAATCTTACTTTTAAAGGGCCAAGAGCTGTTCCTATTGAAGATATCGATTCCGCTTTTGCAGGTAAAACAGTCGTTTTAACGGGTAAATTGCATCAGCTAACACGTAATGAAGCAAAAGAAAAATTAGAGGCGCTAGGAGCTAACGTTGCTGGAAGTGTCAGCAAGAAAACCGATTTGGTCGTAGCTGGCGAAGATGCCGGTTCCAAACTGGAAAAAGCGGAAAGCCTAGGCATCATGGTATGGGATGAAGAGAGACTGATTGAGGAACTAAAAAAATAAGAGGTGTAGATATGAAGAAACACTCTATTTTGGGGATGATTCTTATACTGCTTCTTGCTGGATGTGCGCCTAGTTTTGAGGATAAGCAAGAGGTAGTTCAAGACTCCAAAGACAAAAAAGAGACGGCAATTATTCCGAAGTATAAAATTTCGGATGAATATTATCAAACGATCCTACCTTTTGAACCATCAAAAGCACGCGGTTTGGTCGTATCTAATTTAAATACCCGATATGATATTGAAGAATTCGAAAATGGATTGATGCGGTTGGCCCAAACCCAATTCGACCCGGAAGATTACCTGTTTCAAGAGGGGCAAATGCTTGATAGTGCAAAGATATCTTCCTGGCTGAACAGAAAATATACCAAAAGTCAGTTGAAAGAAAAGGGTATGGATGCCTCAAAGAACGTTGGCTTGAATCCGGTTGACCCAGGTAAAGGTGACATTGATAAGCGAAATGAAGAAAATCCAATCTATCTTGCTCATATTCTAGAACATAATTACTTAGTCAAAACAAAAGATAATTCAGTGAGTCTAGGCGGGGTTGTAATAGGTCTTGCGCTGAATTCAGTGCATTACTATCAAAAAGAGGCATACGGTGCCACCTATGAACAGAAAATCGATAGTAAAAAGCTAAAGCAAGAAGGGGAGAAAATTGCTGCAGAAGTCTTAAAAAGGCTTCGTAAAATGGACAAGCTGAAAAATGTCCCGATTACGATTGCCTTATTCGAGCAAAAGGAAAAGTCTTCAGTAGTCCCTGGGAATTTCATTGCCTATACCAATATTGATAAGAACTCTGACAATATTGGAAAATGGACAAACTTGGACGAAAAGTATTTCCTATTTCCTTCTGCTAGTGCAGAAAAAAAATATCGTGATGACGTCAAGACTTTCACGAACTTTAAAGAAGATGTCGAAGAATATTTCCCTAACTTTAACGGAGTCATCGGAAGGGCGTTCTATATGGATGATCAATTACAAAGTCTGAACATCGATATCCCTATTCAATTTTATGGGAACTCGGAAGCGATTGGTTTTACCCAATATGTTGCTGGGCTTGTAATGGAACGTTTCCCTAAATATATTGCCGTACAAGTATCCATTACCTCCGTAAATGGACCTGAAGCGCTCATTGTCCGTGAAGCAAATCAGGACGAACCAACCGTGCATATATATGAATGAAAAAAGATGAAGCTTAACGGCTTCATCTTTTTTTGCGGCAATCTCTGAAATCCACTCTTTCATTTAATTCCGGGAGGCGAATTTCAAAATAACCTTTAGCAAGGAACATAATAATAGTAAGTAAACCCTTCCATTTTAGGAAGCGAATACTTGGAAAAAGGAGAGCATTTGTCGAATTTTAAAGGTCTTCTTGTCATTTCCCCGGAAATTCCGGCAACTTTCCCATATTTCCCGGAAAATATCGCTTTTTCCTTGTGAAATAATTGAATTTCGACATTGTATCTCTTGTTGCTTTACTGTGTAATAGTTTGATATGATTTAAACGATGATTTTATGGAGAAAAGCGACGAATTTCAGTCGATTTGGATATTTTTTCGGAGGTGAAGAGAATGTCACGTATTTCTATGGAACAAGTTAAACACGTTGCCCATTTGGCTCGTTTGGCAATTACGGAAGAGGAAGCACAACAGTTTCAACATCAGCTTGACCAAATGATTTCATTTGCGGAGCAGTTGAATGAGCTTGATACGGATCAAGTAGACCCGACTTCTCACGTTTTGGATATGAAAAATGTAATGCGCGAAGATATTGCAAAACCAGGATTGCCAGTAGAAGAAGTAGTTAAAAATGCACCGGATAGCAAAGAAGGATATATCCGTGTACCATCTATAATTGAATAAGGAGGGACAATGATGTCGTTGTTCGAACAAAAGGTTTCTGAGCTTCATGAACGCTTACATAAGAAAGAGATCAGTGTCACTGATCTTGTTAACGAATCGTATGAGCGAATTGGACAGGTAGAGGACAAGGTAAAGGCATTTTTGACACTTGATGAAGAAAACGCCCGCAAGCAAGCAAGACGATTGGATGAACAATTGGTAAAAGGTGAGAACAAAGGCGCTTTGTTTGGTCTGCCAATCGGAGTGAAAGATAATATTGTCACTAAAAATTTACGGACGACTTGCGCGAGTAAAATCTTGGAGAACTTTGATCCGATTTATGATGCAACCGCCGTTCAAAAGTTGCAGCAGGCAGAAACGGTTACGATCGGGAAATTGAATATGGATGAATTTGCAATGGGTTCTTCTAATGAGAACTCCGCATTTCAGGCGACACGCAATCCCTGGAATACAGATTATGTACCAGGCGGTTCTTCGGGTGGTTCAGCTGCCTCTGTCGCTTCCGGTGAAGTCCTATTCTCTTTAGGTTCCGATACGGGTGGATCAATCCGCCAACCAGCGGCATATTGTGGAGTTGTCGGCTTAAAACCTACATATGGACGGGTTTCCCGATTCGGACTTGTAGCTTTTGCGTCTTCTCTTGACCAAATTGGACCGGTTACAAGAACGGTCGAAGATAACGCCTATTTGCTTGAAGCGATTTCAGGTGTAGATCCAATGGATTCGACCTCTGCTAATATTGACGTACCGAATTTTGTTAATTCATTAACAGGCGATGTAAGAGGATTAAAAATAGCGGTACCTAAAGAATATCTTGGTGAAGGCGTTGGCGAAGAAGCACGTAATTCCGTACTTGAAGCATTAAAGGTATTAGAAGGACTTGGGGCTGAATGGGAAGAGGTTTCCTTGCCACATTCCAAATATGCTTTAGCTGCATATTATCTGCTTTCTTCATCGGAAGCTTCAGCTAACCTTTCACGTTTTGATGGAGTGCGTTTCGGCCATCGTACAGATAATGCAGAAACTCTTATAGAAATGTATAAGCAAACTCGTGCAGAAGGATTCGGTGACGAAGTGAAACGCCGTATCATGCTTGGAACTTTCTCCTTAAGTTCCGGATATTATGATGCATATTATAAAAAGGCTCAAAAAGTACGTACTTTAATCAAAAAAGACTTTGAAGATGTCTTTGAAAAATATGATGTCATCGTTGGGCCGACGACACCTACGCCTGCATTTAAAATTGGTGAAAAAGTCGACGATCCATTAACGATGTATGCGAATGATATCCTAACGATTCCAGTCAATCTTGCTGGCGTACCGGGTATATCCGTGCCATGTGGATTCGCAGCGAATGGGCTTCCGCTTGGACTGCAAATGATTGGAAAGCATTTTGATGAAAGTACGATTTACCGCGCGGCTCACGCATTTGAGCAAGCAACAGATTTTCATAAACAATTTCCTAAGCTGTAAGGGGTGAAAAAAATGGACTTTGAAACGGTAATTGGTCTAGAAGTACACGTAGAATTAAAAACGGATTCTAAAATTTTCTCAGCGAGCCCGAATCATTTTGGTGCCGCTCCAAATAGTAACACGACTGTAATTGACCTAGGCTACCCAGGCGTATTGCCTGTCGTCAATAAAAAGGCTGTTGATTTTGCAATGAAGGCTGCAATTGCTCTGAATTGCGAAGTGGCGGAAATTACGAAATTCGACCGAAAAAACTATTTTTACCCGGACAATCCTAAAGCATACCAAATTTCACAGTTCGATCAACCGATCGGTGAGCATGGTTGGATTGAAATTGAAGTCAATGGCAAGAAAAAGAAAATCGGTATTACCCGCATTCATATGGAAGAGGATGCTGGAAAGCTGACACATAAAGGGAACTATTCACTTTGTGATTATAACCGCCAAGGTACCCCTCTTGTTGAAATCGTATCCGAACCGGATATCACTTCCCCTGAAGAAGCATATGCTTATTTGGAAAAGTTGAAATCCATCATTCAATACACAGGCGTTTCCGATTGTAAAATGGAAGAAGGCTCACTTCGCTGTGATGCTAATATTTCCTTGAAACCTGTCGGGCAAAAAGAATTCGGAACGAAAACTGAATTGAAAAACTTGAACTCATTCAACTTCGTTCGCAAAGGATTGGAGCATGAAGAGATCCGACAAGCGGAAATCTTGAATGAAGGCGGGATAATCGAACAGGAAACCCGCCGGTTTGACGATGCTACATGCAGAACGGTACTAATGCGAATTAAGGAAGGTTCCGATGATTACCGTTACTTCCCGGAGCCAGACTTATTGACAATCCATATCGATGAAGAATGGAAAGCACGCATTGCTGCTGAGATTCCAGAACTTCCGGATGCCCGGAAAAAACGTTATGTCGAGGAATTTGGCTTACCGGAATATGATGCCGCCGTTTTAACGGTAACGAAAGAAAGTGCTGATTTCTTTGAAGCGACAGTCGCTTCAGGAGCGGATGCAAAACTAGCATCAAATTGGATCATGGGTGAGGTTTCTGCTTTCTTGAATGCAGAAGGAAAAGAGCTGCATGATGTCAAATTGACTGCTGAATCGTTGGCAGGAATGATTAAGCTGATTGAAGATGGTACAATTTCTTCTAAAATCGCTAAAAAAGTTTTCAAAGAATTGATTGAAAACGGTGGGGACGCTGAAACGATCGTCAAGGAGAAGGGACTAGTCCAAATTTCCGATGAAGGCGCGTTGCGTACGGCTGTTGAAGAAGCGTTGAATAATAACCCGCAATCAATTGAAGATTTTAAAGCCGGGAAACAAAAAGCAATCGGCTTCCTTGTCGGGCAAATTATGAAAGCGACAAAAGGACAGGCTAATCCACAGCTTGTTAATAAAATTTTGGTTGAAGAAATCAATAAACGTTAATATTGGCCGTATCACTTTTAAGGTGGTACGGTTTTCTTATGATTAAGGAAAGCAAAAATGAGAAAAATAATCGGAATTTCAAGCGGGAAAAAAAATTTTGATTTTTTCGGAGTTATCTGTAGGGGTAACTCCTTTTTGTGTCGTCTATTACATGGATGCTTAGCAGGAAAGGAGGAAGAGAAGTGACGGATGAGTTAGTTGAGAAGGTCAGGGCTGGGGAAAACGGTCAATTTGCCTGGTTTCAATGAAAAGGCCGGGAAAGACATAGAGAGAGTTGTCCTGGATACTGGCTCATACCCATTAATGACTGAAAGTGGTGCGGATGAGGAAGTTTCCATTTTTGGAACTTATGATGAGCGGGTAATGGAAGATGGTGATTCTTTGTTGAAGAAGGCGGAAGACTATTTAATGATTGAGAGAAATGGTGATACGCTTTATATAAGCTTCAAGGATTTGCCGAAAAAAATGGATTTTTGGACAATGGTACAATGAATCTTAAGGCCACTCTTATAATTCCTGCTGACTTAGCAGCAGAGATAGACGGACAAAGTACCGATCTTGTGGTGAAGCCTAGAAGGCTTTTGAATGATTGGAATGTGAAGGATAGCGGGAATCTTAGTGTATGCCTACAGGGCAATAGTGATATCAAGATAGATGCTAGAGGGGTTGCGGAACTAGAAGGACCTGAGGATATCTGGAAGGCGACGGAAGTGAATGAAGAAGAAACAGGTGAAGAAGGCATTGTAAAAAAGAATGGGATATTCAATACTGGAAAAGGGAAGCATACTTTGACGGTCACCGATACATTTAACGTAAATGTTCAATATCAATGAAATCATTTACTAGAATAAAATTGTAAAAAGCATTATAATTTCCCTGATAAGATTTCTAGTAAGTGGATATAAAGATATGGACCGAAAAGCGGTCCTCTTTTTTTTCGAATATTGCTTTTCATGTAATGAAGGATTAAGATGTAAATTATGGAATCAATATGTATAAGGATGATGGGAAATGAAGAGAGCAAGGTTGATTTACAACCCGACTTCGGGCCGGGAAGCCATTAAGAAGAGCCTGCCAGGTGTGCTAGCAAAACTTGAAGAAGCTGGTTATGAAGCTTCTGCACATGCGACTACCGGTGCTGGGGATGCGACGAAAGCGGCTAAAATTGCGATTGAACGAGGCTATGATATTGTCATTGCAGCAGGAGGCGACGGAACGATTTATGAGGTTGTTAATGGACTGGCCACTGCAGAGAAACGTCCGAAACTAGGAATCATTCCGACGGGAACGACAAATGATTTCGCGCGGGCACTGCATTTACCGAAGTCAATCGAAGGGGCAGCCGAAATTATTGCCGGAGGGCATACGATGCCGATCGATATTGGTAAAATGAACGATAGGTACTTCATCAATATTGCTGGTGGGGGCCGATTGACTGAATTGACTTACGACGTGCCGATCAAGCTGAAAACCATGCTTGGGCAGCTAGCGTACTATATTAAAGGAATTGAAATGCTTCCTTCAATTAAACCGACGGAAGTCTCTATTGAATATGATGGAAAGCTTTTTGAAGGAGAGATCATGCTTTTCTTGGTGGCTAACACGAATTCGGTCGGCGGCTTCGAGAAACTGGCTCCTGACGCCTCTCTGAATGATGGTATGTTCACGTTGCTCATTTTAAAAAAGGCCAACCTCGCTGATATTGTGCGTGTCGCAACATTGGCAATGCGCGGTGAACATATCCATGATAAAAACGTCATTTATGAAAAAGCCAATCGAATTAAAGTACAGGCCAAAAAGGACATGATGCTTAATTTGGATGGGGAGTTTGGCGGGATGGCCCCAGCTGAATTCGTAAATCAGTACCGCCATTTTGATGTATTCATTCCACAAGGAATACTGCCGGACGATCCGGCAAAATAGGTTGAAAAGGCCACTGAATCTGGTGGCCTTTTCAACTTTAATTAAGCAAGGAGAATGTGAGAACATGTATATCAGGAAAGCGACACCGGAAGATGCGGACAAGGCAGCAATATTGACCCGGTTAGCGATTAAAGAAATTGCAGAGGTATTGACAGGTGAAACGGAAGAAGAAAGAATACTTTACGTTCTTGCCGATTTGTTCAGGAAAAGCGGAAATCGGATCAGCTATGAAAATACGTTCGTAAGTGAACATGATGGACAAGTATCGGGATTGATCATTGCCTACCATGGCAAGGATGCCGAAAGCTTGGATGAACCGATAGTGAAACGATTAAGGACGAAAATGAAAGATCCAAGCGTTACGCTTGATAAGGAAGCAGAAATGAAAGACTTTTATTTGGATACATTATGCGTTGACCCGAATTTTCAAGGAAAAGGGATTGGTAGTGCACTGATTCAATATGTTGAGGGGTACGCTAAACAGAAGGGGTATCCAAGGGTTTCTTTGGTTGTTGAAAATGAAAATGAAGGGGCGAATCGTCTCTATAGCAGATTAGGATATAAAGAAATGAAAACCATTACGATTAGCGACCATGAATTTGGCTATATGGTAAAAGAAATAGAAGAACCTCCTGTTTAACAGGGGGTCCTTTTTCGGTGTTTTTTGAACTTGGCGCTTGTTGCAACTACATTTGCTGGCCATTCATGGCGGCCCAATCGGCGTAAACTCCGGTACCATTACAGCCGGGACAGTCGTGTATATCGGAAAAATGATATTCCGTCGGTACGAAGGAGCTGTATCCTCGTCCGTAACAATCCGGACAGAAGCCTTTTTCCTCCATGCTTGCTCGATGTTTTTCTAGCCTTGTAGCGTTCCAGGCTGATATAGAGTTAAATAAACTCATTTCCTCACCTCGTTTATTTTTCCTTATTTTTCTTTTTTAGTTGAACTTTTATACATGGAACTATGAAAAATCGTAATTCCTTCCCCTATATTTTTATGAAAACTAAGGTAAATTGGTGAGTGGTTTTGTGGCAAGGGCTCGATTGTGGTAAAATACAGGCTAGCATAAAAAAGAAAAGAGAAGATGATATGAAAAAAACAGCACCTGTTGCTAAAAACGATATTATAGAGGTTTTATTTGAAGATTTAACACACGAAGGAGCTGGAGTGGCTAAAGTCGATGGCTATCCTATCTTTGTTCAGAACGCCCTTCCTGGTGAAAAGGCAAAAATTAAAGTGATGAAGGCTAATAAAGGTTATGGCTTCGGACGCTTGATGGAGATTATAGAAAATAGTCCATACCGGGTTGAGGTCACTACTGAAGACTTCCATAAATACGGTGGATGTCAGCTGCAACATATGAGCTATGAAGGACAGTTGGAATTCAAGGAAAAGCAAGTACGTGATGTGATGACACGCATCGGGAAACTTGAGGATGTGAAGGTTCACCCAATCATCGGGATGGAGAACCCAACTCATTATCGAAATAAAGCTCAAGTGCCTGTTGGTGAAAAGGATGGCAGGCTAATAGCTGGATTCTTCAAACCGCGGACGCATGAAATTGTTGAAACGAAAGAAAGCATTATCCAAAATCAAGCGATCAGTGAAGCCGTTCAAGTTGTTAAAGAGATTTTCAGTAAACTTGGTATCCCTGCTTATAATGAGGAGGCACATAAAGGTGTGTTGCGGCACATAATGGCCCGTTATGGCAAGCAAACAGGGGAATTGATGATTGTTCTTGTTACAAGAACAAATAGTATCCCTTTCATCGAAACTATCGTAAAGGAAATCGTTGAACGTCTTCCACAAGTGAAATCCATCGTTCAAAACGTGAATTCCAAGAAAACGAATGTTATCTTAGGCGATAAAATGACTTTATTGTGGGGCGACGAAGTGATCCATGATATGATCGGTGATGTTAAATTTGCGATTTCAGCAAAATCATTTTACCAAATCAATCCAGATCAAACGAAAGTCCTTTATGATAAAGCCCTTGACTATGCAGGGCTAACGGGTGAAGAGACGGTGATAGATGCCTATTGCGGCATAGGAACCATTTCTTTATTCTTAGCTAAAAAAGCGAAAAAAGTAATCGGTGTCGAAGTAGTGGAAGAAGCGATAGAAGACGCACGCCGCAACGCTGAATTGAATGAAATCTCAAATGCTGAATTCATTGTTGGCGATGCAGGCAACGTTATTGCTGAATGGTATCAAAAGGGCAACACTGCTGATGTCATCGTAGTGGATCCTCCTCGCAAAGGTTGCGAAGAATCCCTTCTAAATACGATCATCGAGATGAAACCGAATAAAGTCGTATACGTGTCATGCAACCCAGGCACTCTGGCTCGTGATCTTCATATCTTGGAAGAAGGCGGATATAAAGCAATCGATATCCAACCTGTTGATATGTTCCCAATGACGACTCATGTTGAAAATGTAGTGTTATTAGAGTTGAAATAATGAGAAAGAGTCCGGTCACTCTGAACTGTGCCCTTCAAAATGGACAGTCTTAAAAAAAGACCTATAAATTAAGCAGCTAATAGTTGACTCCCGTATTGTGCGGGAGTCATTCTATTTAGGCTCCATTGGTAACGATTTGTATTGTAATCTTCCATATATTCTTCAATTAATTGGTGTAACTCATCAAAAGTTTGACACTCCAAATAATCCACTTCATCTTTAAAATGGCCAAAGAATGATTCCATAGGGGCATTGTC
>NZ_JBFUHM010000050.1:0-32484 GCF_056402395.1 Peribacillus sp. P4_B1 | reverse complement strand
TCATAAATGGCCATATGAGGACTAAAAACCATAGACGTTTGTTTTTGAATCATCGTACTCACCCACATAAATTTATTACCTTGATTATAAAACAAAAAAAGGTAGATTTCCTCAGAATAAACTGAGAAAATCTACCTCTATTGGCCCGGAAGGGACTTTTTCAGTGCCCTCCCTTAAAATGTCCATTTTTTTTCGTTTTTTTATGTGCGTTTACTAAAAGAAATGCAGTTATCCAGTGTGTTTCTTTTATGCTAGGCACCAAAATGCAGTTTTACTAAAAAGGACAACTGAGGTGAAGTGATTTTTGCAATAGCATATTGGGATAATAATTGGATTAATGTCCTAAACTGCTGTTGGGAAATACTGATAGGTCAGTAAGTGTTTATTGGGGAAGTAACCCAATTAGCAATCAAAGTGGGAAGGCAATCAAGTATTTACCATAAGGATCGGAATGTTCATTTCAGACTCTTTGCTTCTATATATAGTGACCAGTGTTGGACCGTAAGGGTATTGAAGCAGAAAAAACGACATGGTGTGCACAATGCCGTTACCACGTCCATGGTCGAGTTAGAAAAATTCGTTATTAAATCCTGGCTAACATCGTCATCATTCACGATCCCATCGATAGTTACCTAATTAACATGATAGGTAATGGAATTCGTAGTGTTAAGAAAATTCAGATTTGTTCTTGAGGTTATGTACGCGGCGAATATATTGTAAAAATTATATTTCATTATATCAAAGTAACATTAAATGGAAAATGGAGCAGAGCTACTTTTTAATCCTAAACTCCATATGTAAGGAATTAAACACTTATTATATTTCATTTCCTTAAGATTTTCGAACATTTCAGTTCATTTACCAACTTCTTACTGTATTTTAATGAACTTTATGTGACAGATGTCACTTTGTATTGTCTTTTTTTTAACTTGGGATTAATATTGTTATGTCGGGGTTTGTGAACATGGTAACACTTTGTCCGAATAATTACCAATAGGAATTTTATTATGTAAGAAAGGGGTAGTACTATGAAAATAAAATGGGCTTTATTAACTATACTTTTTACCATCGCCACTATGCTAACGGGTTGCGATAACCCATTAATGGTCTTGGACCCTAAAGGGCCAGTAGCTGCAACACAAGCAGATGTCATTATGATATCGATATGGACAATGGCCTTTGTCGTTCTTGTCGTAATCGTACTGTATGTCTTCATGATAATGAAATATCGTGCTTCCAAACAGCGTGATGATTATGAACCACCTCATATTGAAGGAAGTAAGGTTCTAGAAATAATTTGGGTTGCAATCCCAATCATAATCGTCGCTTTCCTTGCCGTTGTTACTGTTAAAACAACAAATGAAGTCGAGGCAACACCTAAAGGATACGAAAAGCAGAAACCATTAGTTATCTACGCTGCATCTTCTAACTGGAAGTGGCACTTTAGTTATCCGGAAGAAAATATCGAAACAGTTAACTATCTGTTTTTACCGACTAACCGACCAATTGAATTTAAACTTTATTCATACGGACCAATTGCTAGTTTCTGGATTCCGCAACTTGGAGGACAAAAATATGCGATGTCTGATATGGTTACCACGTTGCACTTAGCAGCTGAAGTACCAGGGGAGTATATGGGTCGAAATTCAAACTTCAGTGGTTCAGGTTTTGCTCAGCAAACGTTCAACGTAAATGTATTGCCTAAAAAAGAATATGATAAATGGGTAAAAGAAATTAAAGCAACTGCTAAACCGATTACTAAGGATAAATTCAATAAATTACTAGAACCTGGTCATGTGGGACAATCCACGTATACTGGAACTCACTTAAAGTTTTCTCCAGCTCCAGAAGGTGAAAATTCAGGTCATCACCACGGATCATCTGATACTGAAAAAAAATCAGATGAATCTACCAAAGGTTCACACGAGGAACATTCAGAACACAACAACATGAACATGAACATGAATCAATAAGGGTTTAACTCATATTCTACTAAACAATTAGTTTTACGATAAGGAATATTTTCCTGAAAGGAGTCACAAAAGTATGGATTACTTTGATCGATTTGCCGTACCTCATCCAAGTCCTGCGATTTATGCATCCATGGTTGCCATTGGCCTAACCATGATTGCGCTTGTTGCCGGAATTACCTATTTTAAAAAATGGGGTTACTTATGGCGTGAGTGGTTAACAACGGTTGACCATAAACGTATTGGTATCATGTACATCTTGTCAGCACTACTTATGCTTTTCCGTGGTGGCGCAGATGCTCTCTTGATGCGTGCCCAAACGGCTATTCCAAATAACGGCTTGTTGGATGGACAGCATTATAATGAAATTTTTACAACACACGGGGTTGTCATGATCCTGTTTATGGCGATGCCATTTATCATTGGGTTAATGAACATTGTTACACCATTACAAATAGGGGCACGTGACGTAGCATTCCCACGTCTAAACGCAGTAAGCTTCTGGTTATTCTTTATGGGGGCAATGCTATTTAACATCTCTTTCGTAGTCGGTGGTTCTCCTGATGCAGGCTGGACATCTTACTTCCCGCTGGCAAGTAACGACTTCAGTGAATCAGTAGGTTCTAACTATTACGCGATTGCAATTCAAATAGCTGGTATCGGGACATTACTGACTGGTATCAACTTTATCGTAACAATCTTGAAAATGAGAGCACCTGGCATGAATTTAATGAAAATGCCAATGTTCACATGGTCTATCTTGATCACAAACTTTATTATCGTTTTCGCTTTCCCTGTATTGACAGTGGCACTTGCGTTAATGACAATGGATCGACTATTCGGAACTCAGTTCTTTACGATGGCTAATGGCGGTAGCGATATGCTTTGGGCAAACTTGTTCTGGGTTTGGGGACATCCTGAAGTTTATATAGTTATTCTTCCAGCTTTCGGTATTTACAGTGAAATCATTTCGACTTTTGCACGTCGTAACCTGTACGGTTATAATTCGATGGTTATCTCTATGGTAGCTATTTCTACACTATCTTTCGTTGTATGGGCTCACCATTTTTATACAATGGGTCACGGTGCAATGGTTAACGGTATCTTCTCGGTTACCACAATGGCAATTGCAGTTCCGACCGGTGTTAAGATTTTCAACTGGTTGTTCACACTTTGGAAAGGTAAAATCGTTTTTACCGTCCCAATGTTATACTCTTTAGCTTTCATTCCGATTTTCACTCTCGGTGGGGTAACTGGGGTTATGCTTGCCATGGCAAGTGCTGACTACCAATACCATAATACAATGTTCTTAGTAGCTCACTTCCACTACGTTTTGATCCCTGGTACTGTATTTGCCGTACTTGCTGGTTTTACGTACTGGTGGCCAAAAATGTTTGGTTTCATGTTGAGCGAAAAAATTGGGAAATGGTCGTTCTGGTTCATTACTATCAGCTTTAATGTAACATTCTTCCCGATGTTCATAACTGGTTTAGATGGGCAAGCACGTCGTATGTTTACGTACTCTGAATCAACGGGCTATGGTCCATTGAATTTGCTCTCATTCGTTGGAGCAATTGGCATGGCAATAGGTTTTGCGCTTATTGTGTACAATATCTATTGGAGTACTCGTTATGCATCAAGAAATATTTCAAAAGATCCATGGGATGCACGTTCTCTAGAGTGGGCTACACATACACCAATTCCAGAATACAATTTTGCAATTGTACCTACAGTTGATTCTACAGAAGCATTCTGGGATTCTAAGAAAAAGGGCTTTAAATTATTTGGTGGTAAAGTAGAAAAGATTCATATGCCAAATAACAGTGGCGTACCGTTTATCTTGAGCTGTATCTTCTTCGTTTGGGGCTTTGCAATGGTATTCAGCATGTGGATCATTGCAATCATTGCCACACTTGGTATCTTTGCTTGTATGGCTCACCGTTCATTCGAAAAAGACCACGGACGTTATATCTCCGTTGAAGAGATTGAAGAAACTGAAAATAAATTGCGAGGTGCTAAGTAATGAAAATAGATAACTCGCTGCCACTAGAATATAGCACGGAAGAAAATCGCTTAAAGATTTTTGGATTTTGGATTTTCCTGGGGGCAGAAATAGCTCTTTTCGCTACACTGTTCGCCACTTATTTTGTATTAGTTCATGGTACTGGAAATGGTCCTACAGGGGACGAACTCTTTAAAGTACCAACCCTAATGCTTCAAACAATTTTTCTTTTAACCAGTAGTTTTACCATTGGTCTTGGAATCAATGCAATGAGACTTGGCAGACAGAAAGCGATGCTTGGTTTCTTCATTATCACCCTTATTCTTGGTTTAGGCTTTTTGGGAGTCGAAATCTATGAATTCGTGGAGTATGTACATGAAGGAGCAACCATTCAAACAAGTGGTTTCTTATCTAGTTTATTTGCGTTACTAGGTACGCATGGAGCTCACGTTACACTTGGTTTATTCTGGGGAACCTTCATCATTCTGCAGATTAAAAAACGCGGTATGACTCCAGAAACTACAAACAAAGCTTTCATCTTTTCTCTTTACTGGCATTTCTTAGACGTTGTCTGGATTTTCATCTTCAGTTTCGTCTACCTGAAAGGAATGATGTAATATGAAAGAATTATTCCCACGGGGCCAAGTTATGGGATTTGCTTTTTCACTAGTCCTGACTTTGGTTGCACTATCAGTTATAGTGTATGATCTCTCACTAAAAATGGCTTTAATCATCCTACTTGTTACAGCCTTCATGCAAGCTGCACTTCAATTTGTTATGTTCATGCATGCAGGAGAGTCTGAAGATAAAGCATCGATTTACACAAACGTTTACTACGGATTGTTTGTTGCATTGGTTACAATTTTCGGTACAATGCTAACAATGATTTGGGGATATCAATAATCCATTCCTGCAAAACTGGGCGTCTTGATGACGCCCAGTTTTTTTGTATTCAAATTATGGTGAGCGTAAAATTACATACATTCAATCCTCTGCATCATAGAAATTTGTATTGTTAAGAAAGAAGAGGGGGGAGGAGAGGCAAATACTGTGATGGAAAATAATTTAGTATCTCCTTAATTTATTGTGTATCCTGCATTATAATGGGTACGGTGGGCTTTTTGCATTTAGATATATTGAAAATGAGACTCAAATTCAAACGTGATATTGGATATATCTTTAAAAAATAATTTTAGCGTAAACAAAAAGAATCCATTTTTGAAATTAGATGATCAAGATGATTAAGTTAGTATAAAGTTTTTATATTCACCAATAGTTAAACGTTAATAGAACGGACACATTTCCTAAGAAAAGCTTTCCGCTCTTTTGATATAATAAGTGATATAGTAGTTAACTATGCCTTAGCGGAGATGATGAATATGACATTGCCGGTTTTGATTTTGACAATTCTCATAAGTTTGATTAAATTATTAGTTACCTGTCTTCCAACAGATGCAGTGAATTGGATTCTCAGCAAATTTGAAATGCATTCAGAACTTAGTGACGCGAATGCCATCGTAACCTTTGACGGAAAACGGTTGGAAGGTGAAGAAAAAATTCAAGTTATTAATTATTTCAACAAAGCTAAATTTTTGAAAAAGAATCATATATTTCCGGGTAACGAACAATTATTTTTACATCCAGAGAACAGTGGGGCTCCATTAGTCATTGATACTAAAAAAGGCAAGAAGGATGTTAGGTTATTTTTGTACATTTACAACGACCACGTGGATGTAGTTAAACAGTACAAGAAGAAAGTAGTTGCGTATAGTCTGCTCTCCAATAGCCTTCAGGAACGTTCAATGCCATTAGTAAGGGATGTAGTTTAAAAGGAACATAAACAAAGTCGCTCTTTTTTTCTGATTCAGATTGAGAGTTGAATGTTCACAAACTGACACATCCAAATTGGTATTATGTGGGAAAAGTTATTAAAAGTGGATTTAGGGGAAAATCGTTATCGAGGAGTTCTTTGAATAGAAAAAATTCATTAGAATACTATAAATGAAATACAATAAATCTGGATTGAAATGCGAAAAGTAATTTTGATGATTATGTCTAAAAGGGTAATAAAAAAAGCAGGTATCTAAAGCGATGCCTGCTTTTTTAAGCTTTCCATTGTTTTTCCACTTGATTAAAGGCTTGTTGTAAAATTTCTTCTTGATTAGTACCTGGTTTAGTAAGGACGTTAGTTTGATAAGATTTTCCTTGGAAATCAACTGTTACTGTAACTTTTACCATTATGCATCTTTCCTTTCTTGGTTCAGTAATGAGGTGGTTGTACCTACTTCTTTTATACCCGTGGGGGAAGACTTTTCAAACATTGCGAAGTAGCAAGTGTGGGGATTTAATATTCAAAATTATCTGATATTTTCAAGGGAATGTCAACACTTTTTTTGACAGACTCCATTTCCTTATTTATTTTTAGGCTGTTTTCACATACTTTGTTGCTATTTACCAGGTAGTGAGTTGTGGTTGATTTCCCCTCCAGATGCTCGCTTTCCTTGGTGCGGGCGGTGAGCCTCCTCGGCGTAAACGCCTGTGGGGTCTCACCTGTCCCGCTGCTCCCGCAGGAGTCTCGCACTTCTGCTCCAATCAACCTTAAATAGTTTCGTTTTAAAAACAACAATCTTTACGAAAAGAGCCTATTTTTATGTGTACAAGGCTTGTGTATTGGGGTCAGACCATACCCTTTTTTGCGGCTATATAAAGACGACCTGGCTTGTGTGCGCATAACAGCCAGGTTGTTTTTGTAAAATTAACTATTCATATTTTCGTTAAGATAATTCCGATTAATGCTGCAAGTACGCCGGCAATTTGATAGGATTTAAGTTTTTCTTTGAATAAATAACAACCAGCGAATACGACAACTAAACAGTTCAGGCTGACGACAGGAAAGATGATGCTGGCGATTCCAGTATTTAATGCAAAGAAATAACATCCATAGGCTATGATGCTTAATAACCCTACGAGTGATCCAATTTTCACTTCCATTAACTTAATCTTCTCATTCTTGATGGCTAATGCCGAAATGAGATAAAGTGTTCCGCCACCATACATTGATACTAGGATATCAAGGGAGTTTAAATGAAGACGGGTTGATGTCGTCATTAAGATACCTAGCACACCAAATGAGAAAATCGCGAATAATGTGTGCATCATCCAAGGTAAATATTGATGATTGCCCTTAGCATTAGGTGTATACTGAATGACAAGGGTAGCGAGCAGCATGCAGACAATTCCGCTCCACTGCAGTGAAGAAATATGCTCATGAAAAATTAATGCAGCACAGAGGATGGGAAATATTGCATTTGCCGCAATCAGTGGTGATGTCAAACTTGCCGGTCCTTTTTCAAAGGCACTTGCCATCTGGATATTACCGTTAGCGTTCAGTACACCAATGGCTCCACCAAGCAAGATGGATGGCCAGTTAGTAGTCAAGCCATCTACAAATCCGCTATATAAAAGTGCCATGATGAAGGCGGTAAAATAAAAGAAAAATTGGATATGTACCTTTGAGTAACCCTTTCCGTTACTCCATTTAAAAATGCTGTTATTGATTCCGAAACATAAACTGGTGATAAGAGCCGCAAAAATCCACATTGCTTTAATCTCTTCCTTCATGTAGGATAAACTTCTTCTACATTTTAAGCCGAATACGTGTAGGAATCAAACTAAAATAAAAAGTAGATTGACAGATTAGATTTTTTTTTCTATATTTACTATGACAATTTTAAATATTTCCCGATAAACGGGAGAGGTTCATAGCTTCACCCTCTTAAAAAAACTATGGCTTTGATTATTTTTTTGCGAATCAACCATATCTTTGAGGAGATATGGTTTTTGTTATATAGAGGCCCATTTTATGAATCTCCCCTGACAAACGTGGATGAGGAGGACTTTTTATGTCTGGAAGAAAAGAAGAAGAATTAAAAAAAGATATCACACTGCTTGGGAATCAAGGGACAAAATATACATTTGACTATGCGCCTGAAATTCTGGAATCATTCGATAACAAGCATCCGAACCGGGACTATTTCGTCAAATTCAATTGCCCGGAATTCACTAGCTTATGTCCAATAACGGGCCAGCCGGACTTTGCAACCATTTACATCAGCTATATTCCAAGTGTGAAGATGGTGGAAAGCAAGTCATTGAAACTTTATTTATTCAGCTTCCGTAATCATGGTGATTTCCATGAAGACTGCATGAACATCATCATGAATGATTTAATCGAGTTGATGGATCCCAAATATATTGAAGTCTGGGGCAAGTTTACACCTAGGGGCGGAATCTCCATCGATCCTTACACAAATTATGGTAAACCAGGTACGAAGTATGAAGAAATGGCGGATTACCGCTTGATGAATCATGACTTATACCCGGAAACGGTGGATAATCGCTAAAGATTAGAAAAAGACAACTGGCTTATGCCGTTGTCTTTTTTTTGGTTTTTTGCTATTCTCATTCAGTAAACTCACTATTTTGTATTCTTTAAAAATACAAATGTCCTCCTACCAAGGAATTAACACTTGATTGTTTCGTAAAAAAACGTAATAATAGGAAGAGTTAATTTTGACAGAATATTTTCAAAAATAGGGGATGTCGTGATGAAGGTTGCAAAGTTTGGCGGAAGTTCACTTGCGTCAGGTGAACAGGTGAAAAAGGTATTCGAAATTGTAGTTGCTGATCCAGAGAGGAAGATTGTTGTCGTTTCGGCTCCAGGGAAACGCAATTCAAATGATATAAAGGTGACGGATCTATTGATTGAGGCTGCGGAACAGCAGCTGCGCGGGGATAACGGAGAGCATTTGATAGAAGATGTGGTATCCCGCTATGCGAGCATTGCTGAAGAGCTGGATATATCCGAGGAGGTCATCACTGGGATTCATGGAAATCTAAAAGCACTGTTGCATGGAGACCAATCTAACCCGAAGCGCTATTTGGATGCTTTAATGGCCAGTGGCGAGGATAATAATGCGAAGCTGGTTGCAGGTTATTTTCAAAGCCGTGGTGTAGAGGCTCAGTATATAAATCCAAAGAAGGCTGGCTTGATCGTAACGGATGAAGATGGATTTACCCAGGTGATGCCAGAATCGTATGATCGGTTATATGCCTTGCGTGATGAGCCAGGAATCGTAGTATTCCCAGGGTTCTTCGGATACACGTTAGATGGTGAGGTTTTAACATTTTCAAGAAGCGGTTCCGATATTACGGGTTCGATTCTTGCGAATGGGGTCAAAGCCGATTTGTATGAGAACTTTACGGACGTGGATG
Organism: Peribacillus sp. P4_B1; assembly: GCF_056402395.1. Taxonomy (NCBI): domain Bacteria; kingdom Bacillati; phylum Bacillota; class Bacilli; order Caryophanales; family Bacillaceae; genus Peribacillus; species Peribacillus sp. P4_B1. The sequence goes on along the minus strand of NZ_JBFUHM010000050.1, from coordinate 23,238 downwards.
CCGTTTATGCGGTGAATCCAAATGTGGTTTCCAATCCGAAGGGAATCAGGGAATTGACCTATCGCGAAATGCGGGAGCTTTCTTATGCCGGTTTCTCGGTATTTCATGACGAGGCGCTGATTCCTGCATTCCGTGCGGGAATACCAGTCCATATACAAAATACAAACAATCCGGCTGCGCAAGGGACCCGCATTGTAAGTACACGGGCTAATACGAATGGGCCGGTTATTGGGATTGCAAGTGATAAAGGATTTTGCAGTATTTACATTAGCAAATATTTGATGAACCGGGAAGTTGGTTTTGGCCGGAAACTGCTGCATATCCTTGAAGATTACGGTGTTTCGTATGAGCATATTCCATCAGGCATCGATGATGTGACACTTATTCTAAGGCAGGACCAGATGGAGGGTGAAACCGAGAAGAAAATCATTTCACGAATCAAGAAAGAGCTACATGCCGATGAGGTGAATGTGGAGCATGATCTTGCTTTGATCATGATTGTAGGTGAAGGAATGCGTCATAATGTCGGTACAACGGCAAGGGCGTCAAAAGCGCTGGCCGAAGCAAAGGTGAACATTGAAATGATCAACCAAGGCTCTTCGGAAGTAAGCATGATGTTCGGTGTGAAAGGGAACAGTGAAGAGACGGCCATTCAGGCCTTATATCACGAGTTCTTTTGAGTATGAGCGTTTAGGGACCTCCTTGAAAAGGGAGGTTTTTTTGGATATGAATTGTCCCCGCCAATAATAAGTTGAATTCCATGATTGTGAAAAACGAATGATGGAAAACAATTAAGTTCGAATGAATAAAAGACGCGCCGAGGGTTCAGCGCGTCAGGTTTAGTTCAGTACCCATTTGTCCTTTAAGAATAATATCCTTGAGACAGCAAAGAAGAGGATGATCGAGACAATGAGGGAGCTTGCTGTCAGGAAGATATTCTGAATATCAATCACACCATATATCAATTCTTTAAAGAGTGCGAAGATGTTGAAAATCGGCAGCAGGAAATGCTTGTTTGTTAACTCATGTAAACCTGTGCCTCCTAAAAACAATGTCGGCAAAATGACGAGCATGGTAATGGGCGATAAATAGTTAAACGTTCCCCTCTCATCTTTACCTTTAAAGGATCATGACGTTGTGGCACTGATAGGGAATGTCCTCGCAAATGCGATAGAAGCTGCTGCATCATGGCAGGAGGAAAGAAGGGAGATAGCCCAAATTACGCTCCATTTTTATAAACGGAGTGGTATGTACCTATTATCATGCAGTAACAGTTGTCTGCCAGTACCTAATCCCATTCTGGACGGACTGTTTGAAAAATACGGTCAAACCACGAAATGGGGGCAGCATGAAGGGATGGGTACGAAAATCATCGCTGATATCGTGAAAAAACATCAAGGGTATTTGGATTTCACCTATAAAAGTGAAGAATTCAACTTGAAAATTAAGGTGCCGGCTATTAAATAATCTTCTTTAAGGGGTTATTATAAGTGAAAAACAACATTTGCCTGCGTTTTGCTCTTAAATATAAAAGGAAAGCCTCCAAATAGAAGATTGGAGGCTTTCCTTTTATATCAGTCCATAATTGTCAGGAGTTGATCGATCGCGTTCCTTGGCCGAGGGGCAGGGATCATATCGGGATAGCCGACGTGAAGGCTGCCGACAATCTTCTCTCCGGGTTTCACGCCTAAAGCTTCACGAAACTCGATGCTGTGTATCATGCCGTATGTTTCCCATATCAGCCCGATTCCTTGTTCCCAGGCAAGCAGGCTGAAATTCTGGATCAAGGCACTTGTAGCCGCATAATCTTCTTCACGTGTCATAGGATTCGGATTCTCTTCCATGATCACCGCGACAAACATCGGTACATCTATAAGCTTATTATATCCTCGCTGTCCGGCTGCTTCTTTCTTTTCCGGGTCCTTCTCTTTGCCTGCCATGAAAGCACGGGTTGCCTCTGCGAGTTTTAATCGGCTATCACCATGCACCACGACAAAGCGCCATGGTTGGGTAAGTTTATGGTTCGGTGCCCATGTCGAAGTTTCCAATAGTGATCGGATGGTATCAATAGGAACAGGAATGTCCTTAAATCGTTTGATGCTGCGCCGTTCTTTAATGATATCTTCAAGTTTCATGATCATCCTGCTCCTTTATATAAGTAAGTTTGTTAGTTTTTTTAAAAAAATAATCCCCGGCTGCCTAATATGCTTCCAACGTGAATAAATACTTGAATAAAGAGGGGGCAATATTCCAGTGAACTGCATTCGCTAATGAGCATATAAATTTTACTAGGCACAGAGAAGCCGGGGCGACATTGTATCTATGTACAATATCAAAAAGGTACGATATGAGATTATCGTAATTGTTTATCAAATTTCAGAGATTGATAATGAAATTGAAAATCATTATCAATTAGAATTTTCGCCTATTTCCTGTTATTTGTCAAGGGTATTTATTAAAAAAATCAAGTTATTTACCAATCTTTTAAATCAGTTAAAATCTTTTAAATAATCTGTATAAAAATGTATAATGAGAGGTGAAAAGATGCTATCTACATATGAAGAATCGAAGGGTGTCATAGATGAAAAAACTGGCCTCATTTCTTAAGCCATACTGGCTCTTGATCATTCTTGCTTTATTCTTGATGATTGTCGAGCTCGGTGTAGAACTGTTACAACCTCTATTTATTGCTAAAATAATTGATGATGGCATTTTACAGAAAGATTTATCGGTAGTGATTAAATGGGGAAGTGTCATGGTTGGACTTTCCATTTTTTCATTTCTTGGCGGGATCGTTAATTCCTTTACAGCATCACATGTAAGTCAGAGCTTTGGACATGATGTAAGAAAAAGCCTTTTTGGTAAGATACAGGCGTTTTCTTTTGCGAATTTGAATAATATCCCGACTTCATCGTTGATTACAAGGATGACGAATGATGTGACCCAGCTTCAAAATACGGTTTTCATGGGCCTTCGTATCATGGCAAGGGCTCCTTTGATAGTAATCGGGGGGGCGATAATGGCGATTGCGGTCGATTTGAAACTCTCCCTTGTTTTGGTTATTTCGATTCCGGTTCTTGTTTTCTTCCTGGGATGGGTTATGAAACGAGCGGCTAAGCTGTTTAAGCTCGTACAGAAAAAGCTCGATAATGTCAATGGGGTCATGAGGGAAAACCTGACAGGCATGCGCTTGATCAAGGCCTTTCTTCGTAAGGAGCATGAAATCGGACGGTTTGACGATGCGAATGACGAGTTGAAAAGAAAGACTGTGACTTCCCTTCGTTTAATTGAAACGACCATGCCTGTTCTGATGCTGGTCATGAATGTGGCGATTCTGATCATTCTTTGGCTTGGAAGCGAATTTATTACAACGGGAGATATACAGGTAGGGGAAGTTGTGGCGATTGTCAACTATGCCACAAGGATTGCGGCATCACTTTCCGTTTTTTCATGGCTGATCACGGTCATTTCCCGTGCAAAGGCTTCAGCGGAACGTGTGACGGAAATATTTGAAACCCCGATAGATATTGATGAAGGCAAAATTGAAAGCAAGAGTGATACCGTCAAAGGGGGAGGCATCAAGTTTATAGATGTATCTTTCCGCTATCCTGGAACAGATGCACCGGTATTGAAAAACTTGAACTTCTCTATCGATCCGGGAGAATCGCTTGCCATCATAGGAGCAACAGGATCAGGGAAAACATCCTTGTTTCAGCTGATTCCGAGATTATACGAAGTTGAAAGCGGATCCATTCTAATAGATGACCAGAATGTGAAAGATATTCCCTTGAATTCGCTGCGGAAAAGGATCGGCTATGTACCGCAAGAAGCCTTGCTTTTTTCAGGAACCATAAAAAATAATGTTGCTTGGGGAAAAGAAGGGGCCTCGATGGGGGAAATCATGGCAGCTGCCATGGATGCTCAGGTTCATGAGACCATAATGAAACTCCCAAAACAATATGAGACGCAGTTAGGGCAAAAAGGGGTGAATCTGTCCGGAGGGCAAAAACAACGGTTATCGATTGCGAGGGCATTAGTGCGCAGACCGAAGATTCTCCTTCTGGATGACAGTACGAGTGCGCTGGATTTGAAAACGGAAAGTAAATTGCTCGCCGCTTTAAAGACCTATACATGTACAACACTCATCATTACACAAAAAATCAGTACAGCCATTGAGGCGGACAAGATCTTGTTGCTGGAAAATAGCCAAGTGCTTGCGCTGGGGAAACATCAGGATTTGATTCAAACAAGTGATCTTTATCGAAAAATCGTTCACTCACAGTTTGGGGAGGAGGGGATTTCTCTTGAGTCGAAGAATATCTCCCGATAAGAAAAAGGCAAAACCAGTCAACTCATGGAATACGATAAAAAGGATCATCCCCTACTTAGCAACGAATAAAAGCCTGCTATTTTGTGTCCTTTTCATGGTACTGATAAGCTCGGTTTTGGGATTGCTTGGCCCATTTCTTGTAGGGATGGCCATCGATGATTATATTGTCACAAAGGATAGCGGGGGGCTGATTAGTCTTCTTATCGGGCTTCTCGGAGTCTATATATTCTATTCACTATCCATGTGGCTTCAGAATTATTGGATGATCGGAATCGCGCAGGATACGGTTTATGAGATGCGCAATCAATTGTTCAAAAAGCTTCACCAGCTGTCCATTACCTTTTTTGACCGGCGTCAGCATGGGGAATTGATGAGTAGGGTCACGAATGATATAGAAAATGTCAGTTCCACTTTGAATAGTTCCGTCATCCAGATTTTCTCAAGTGTGCTGACACTGGTCGGGACGATCGGAGTGATGCTGTATTTAAGCCCTTTATTAACTGTTTTAACCTTATTCATCGTTCCTCTTATGTTTTTTGGGCTGAGGTGGATAACGAACAGGACGGGCAAGCTTTTTAAGGAACAGCAGAAGAACCTTGGAGAATTGAATGGGTTTATAGAAGAAACGATTTCGGGACAACGGATTGTAAAGGCTTTTTCGCAGGAAGATAAAGTGATCCGTGACTTTATCACCCGGAGTGAAAACTTAAAGAAAGCCGGATTCCTATCACAATCATACTCTGGGCTGATTCCAAAACTGATGAATTTACTGAACAACTTAAGTTTTACTATAATAGCCGCTGTCGGCGGTTTTTTGGCGCTGAGTGGCATGGGAACAGTTTCCATCGGGGTCATTGTCATTTTCACCGAGTATTCAAGGCAATTCACCCGCCCGCTCAATGACCTGGCTAATCAATTCAATACACTCCTATCGGCCGTTGCCGGTGCGGAGCGGGTGTTCGCCATACTTGATGAAAAAGAAGAAGAAGTAGATGAGAAACAAGCCTCTGAACTTCAGGATGTATGTGGTGAGGTGAACTTTGAAGCTGTTTCCTTTTCGTACAATGATGACGGACAAACGATATATGATGTCAGTTTCCATGCAGAAAAAGGGGAGACTATCGCGCTTGTAGGACCCACTGGGGCCGGTAAGACTACGATCATTAATCTTCTTGCGCGTTTTTACGAGCCGAACAGCGGCCGGATCTTGATCGATGGCCAGAATATCCAGCAGGTGACGAGGTCCAGTCTCCGCAAGCATATGGGCTTTGTTTTACAGGATTCCTTTTTGTTTCAAGGTACGATTCGTGAAAATATTCGCTACGGTCGGCTGGAGGCGGGCGATGTAGAAGTGGTGGATGCAGCCAAACTTGCCAATGCCCATTCTTTTATCATGAAACTGCCAGACCGCTATGATACCATCTTGAATCAGGATGGCAGTGGAATCAGTCAGGGACAGCGCCAGCTTTTATCGATTGCCAGGGCTATTTTAGCCGATCCCGTTCTATTGATTTTGGATGAGGCGACAAGCAGTATAGATACGATTACCGAGTTAAAAATCCAGGAAGCATTACATCGTTTGATGAAGGGGAGGACAAGTTTTGTCATTGCCCATCGATTGAATACGATTCAGCAAAGTGATCAGATCTTGGTGCTTGATGAAGGAAGGATCATTGAAAAGGGATCACATGATGAATTATTGCGGCGAAGGGGTTTTTATTACGAACTCTATCGCAGCTCATTAAAGGAAAATCAGACCGGATGATGAAAAAATGTGTGCCGTTAGGCGCACATTTTTTGTTTTGGTCACCTTATACTTTCAACTTGCATTCCATTTCATTTAAAGAGGCGATTGCCTCCTCTAAAAATATGAGGATTTCTTCCTTTACCGGATATAAACCTGCCGAGGAGGAGTCAGCTGCGGATTTACGAACTTCCCAGAATTTCTCCTCTAGATCTTTGTTTCCTTCGAAAATCAATTCGGATAAAAGCAGGCAATCTTGAGCGATCAGCTTTCCTTCCTCGGATTCGGCAGGAAATCCTTTTTTGATGGTTAATTCTATACGTTTTATTAGGTTGATCCATTGTTTCGTTTGGATATTATCTTTTTCCATCTTAGGTAGTTTGTCCAAGGTTTTCCGTTCTTCTTTGCTGAAGAACTGATCACGATAATGTTCTTTTCTTTTGATTAGCGGCAGCAGCAGCTCCCAATCGAGATCTCCTTCGACTTCTATGCTATTTAACAAGGTTTGGATGTTCTTAAGAGTGTTTTCAGCTCCCTTAATGTTTGATATTGTCTGATGTTGTTGATGAAGGAGCAATTCTTTGAAGGCCTTTTTATCCAACACGGTCTATAAATCAGGAATTAGGGAAGGAGTATGGATGTTGGGGTTATCATGTTTCATTGTGCCTGTTTTCATTGAATTCTTGCTGAGAGAGCAGTTCGATTCATTTTTTAGGAATGGTTTATATGCAGGAACGACCATGTGCTTCATTATGGCCATCGTTTTTATGTTAGGATTTTTTTCGTATGCTTAAGGCCGTGTAGTTTATCTTGGAAGAAGGTAGTGGGGGTTCGCCGATTTGCGGCGTCTTACTGGGGGCCGATAGCAGGTTGGACCATTGTATTGATATTTAGCAGTATTATGGTGCTTGCCCTGATGATGGCCGTAGGGGGAACGTATGAAAATGAAAAAAAGGGAAAATGTGAAACAGAATATCACAGTATTTAATTTCTTCGTAGGCTTCATTTCTGCTGCCATCATTTCTCCCGTTTATGAGGAAATCCTTTATCGAGGATTCATATACCGTTGGATTAGAGTCCGAACGGGAAAGAGCTGGGGAATGTTCATCAGTTCCTTCCTTTTCATGGTCGTTCATATCCCTGCTTATAATACATTAATGATCAATTTTATAAGCGGGTTGGTATTTGCTTGGGCATACGAAAAGACAGGGTCCATCTGGCCATCTGTTTTGATTCATGGATTATTTAACGGACTGGCGGTGATATTGACGTTCTTAGAGTGAAATAACCAATACAGGAAAAGGAAACTATCGACAAAATAATGGAAAATACTTTACAAATCGTCTGTTTTGCTATTGCTAAAAAACATTATAATAACATATAATTCTGAATATACGTAAAATTCTTTAAATTAAAATGGATCATAGCCTAACTCCATATGAAATGAAGATTTTTTATAGTAAACCATTGAGAGGGGATGGTAAAAAGTGAAAGCGCTTAAGTCGGTCATTCTTTGGGGAATCATATCTGCGGTGGGGGCGGTGAGTTTTGGTTTCGTCGCATTAAACCGGGGGGAAAGCATCAATGCCATGTGGATTGTCACTGCAGCACTCTGTGTTTATTCAATTGCATATCGCTTTTATAGTAAATTCATTGCACAGAAAGTGTTTGAGCTAGATGATAATCGCCAGACTCCATCGGAAGCGAATAATGATGGGAAGGACTACGTGCCTACAAATAAGTGGGTGTTGTTTGGCCACCATTTCGCAGCAATTGCCGGAGCAGGCCCTCTTGTTGGACCCATCCTTGCAGCACAGATGGGGTATTTGCCAGGGACACTGTGGCTTGTAGTCGGAGTTGTATTAGCTGGTGCCGTGCAGGATTTCGTTATTCTCTTCGGTTCGATGCGCCGTAACGGTAAATCATTGGGAGAGATGATCAAAGAGGAAATCGGACCGATTACAGGTTTGATTGCGATGATCGGAATCCTCGGCATCATGGTTATCTTATTAGCGGTACTTGCTTTGGTTGTTGTAAAAGCGTTGGTGGGTAGCCCATGGGGCATGTTCACGATTGCCTCGACAATACCGATTGCAGTCCTCATGGGCATCTACATGCGCTTTATAAGGCCCGGTCGTGTTGGAGAAGGTTCCATTATTGGCATTATACTATTGATGCTTGCGTTATTTTTCGGCCGCTTTGTATCCGAAAGTGCTACATTGGCGCCAATGTTCACATTTGATGGAGAAACGATCGCCATCATGCTGATTGTATACGGATTCGTTGCCTCCGTTTTGCCGGTATGGATGTTATTGGCACCACGTGATTACTTAAGCACATTCTTGAAAATCGGCACGATCATTGGACTTGCGCTTGGTATTTTCATTGTCATGCCGGGCCTTGAAATGCCTGCCGTCACTCAATTCATCGATGGAACAGGACCCGTTTTTTCAGGGAATTTATTCCCATTCCTATTCATAACAATCGCTTGTGGAGCGGTGTCGGGGTTCCATGCTCTCGTTTCATCGGGAACGACTCCGAAAATGATTGAACGTGAATCACATTCACGTCCAATCGGATACGGGGCGATGTTGACTGAGTCCTTTGTAGCCATCATGGCGATGATAGCAGCCTGTGTACTGACGCCAGGGATCTATTTTGCCATTAACAGCCCGGGCGCCGTTGTGGGAACGGAGCCGGCCCAAGTGGCGGCTACGATATCCGATTGGGGTTTCATTTTGACACCTGAAATGATTACCGGCCTTGCAGATGATGTTGGGGAAGAGACCATTTTATCCCGCACTGGTGGAGCGCCAACCTTTGCAATCGGTATGGCCCATATCTTCTCACAAGTGATTGGTGGAGCGTCCCTGATGGCGTTCTGGTATCATTTCGCGATCCTATTCGAGGCATTGTTCATATTGACCACCATTGATGCGGGAACAAGGGTAGGGCGTTTTATGATACAGGATATTATCGGCACCTTTTACAAGCCATTTGCCGAAACGAATAAATGGCTACCTAATATTATTGCGACTGCCATTTGTGTAATCGGTTGGGGGTATTTCCTATATCAAGGGGTCATTGATCCTCTTGGCGGAATCAATACCCTTTGGCCATTGTTTGGAATTGCGAACCAGATGCTTTCCGCCATTGCGTTGCTGCTTGGGACGACAGTCCTTTTCAAAATGGGCAAAAAAGCGTATACATGGGTCACGCTTGTGCCAACTACATTCTTATTGATAGTGACCATGACGGCTGGATGGCAAAAGCTTTTCCACGAAAACCCGGCGATTGGCTTTTTGGCACATAAGGATAAATTTAAAGCGGCCTATGATAATGGGGAAATTCTCGCTCCGGCAGCAAATCTATCTGAGATGAAACGGGTTATCGTCAATGATTATGTGGATGCTGCCCTATGTGCCATCTTCATGATCGTTGTGATCACTGTCCTGATTTCTGCCATTAAGTTATGGATAAAGGTCTTGAAGAGCGAGAAAATAGATTTACATGAATCACCTTATGTATCGAGGTCATCATAAGGGAGGGAAGGAAATGTTGAAAAGATTAGTTAAGATTCTCAGCTACAGAAAGCAGTTCGTCAGTTTGCTTGTCGGCGTTCCGAGTTATGATACTTATGTGGCACATATGAGAGTGCACCATCCTGAAGATCCCGTGAAAACCAGGAAAGAATTTTTCTGCGAAGCCCAGGATGAACGCTATAACGCAAAGGGTGGGAAAGTGTCTCGTTGCTGTTAACTGAATATTTTTTTGAAGGGCCCTCAATAGGAGGGCCTTTTTTATTTGAATTAAGAACACGGACATGAGTAGAGGGAGAAATATAACGACGATGGAATCCTGGTCCTTTATTCAAAACTAATGTTATTTAACCTAACATTATTAGTATGAAACATTAAAAAATAAGTTGAATTATTAGAAAATTAAGTTTATGATAAAAAATATAACATTTAAATGTTAATAAACATAACATATACAAAAACAAGGGGGAAAAAAACAGTATGCAAATGGCAGATTCAGTATTCATGTTTTTGGCGACGATGATGGTTTGGTTAATGACACCAGGGATTGCCCTATTTTATGGAGGGATGGTAAAAAGTAAAAATGTCCTGAATACGGCAATGCATAGTTACATGCCACTTGCTGTCATTTCGATTCTTTGGGTGCTGATTGGATATTCTTTATCATTTTCACCTGGTAATGCATTTCTGGGCGGTCTGGACTGGGTTGGCTTAAATGATGTAGGCTTTGCACCTGGACCATACAGCGAAACAATTCCTCATAGTTTGTTCATGTTATTCCAAATGACATTTGCCGTTTTAACAGCATCGATCATTGCAGGTGGCATTGCTGAGCGGATGAAGTTTTCAGCATTCTTGATTTTTACGATCCTTTGGTCTTTATTCGTATACGCTCCTGTTGCTCACTGGGTATGGGGGGGCGGCTGGTTAGCAGAGCTTGGTACTCTTGATTTTGCAGGTGGCAACGTTGTTCATATTTCTTCGGGGGTTGCCGGTCTGGTTTTAGCGATTATGTTAGGTAAAAGGAAAGAGTCAGGGGACAGTGCACCACATAATCTTCCTTTAACATTCCTAGGCGGATCATTAATATGGTTCGGTTGGTATGGCTTCAACGTCGGAAGCGCACTGACAATCAATGAAGTGGCGATGAACGTATTCGTTAATACAGCTGTTGCAGCAGCTGCTGGTATCGTTGGCTGGCTGATCGTTGAGTATACGGCTAATAAAAAGGCGACATTGCTTGGGGCAGTATCCGGAGCTATTTCTGGGTTGGTTGCCATTACACCGGCTTGCGGATTTGTAACGCCTGCATCATCCATCATCATCGGGGTCATAGGCGGCGCCGTTTGTTTTTGGGGCGTATTCTTCTTGAAGAATAAACTGGGCTATGACGATGCTCTTGATGCTTTCGGATTACATGGGATCGGTGGAACATGGGGTGGCATCGCTACAGGTTTATTCGCGACCACTTCCGTCAATGAAAGCGGGGCAAACGGTTTATTCTATGGAGATTTCAACCTATTGTGGAAGCAGCTCATAGCGATCGTTGTAACTTATATTTTCGTTGCCGTGGTCACATATATCATCGCTAAAGCCATTAACCTTTTCGTTCCGTTACGTGTCAGTGAAGAAGATGAGTACATGGGGCTTGATCTTACACTTCATGGAGAAAAAGCCTATCACGAATCAATTTAAAAGGGGGGTTGATCATATGTCCGAGGTTTTAACGAAAATAGAAATCATTACACGTCCCATTAAATTTGAACAATTCAAAACGGAACTAGCAAAAATAGGGGTAAGCGGAATGACTGTTTCGGAAGTAAAAGGAACGGGTCTTCAGAAAAGTTATGTGGAAACATATAGAGGCAGAAATCGTGAAATGTCATTACATGACCGAATGAAGATTGAAATCGTCGTGTGTGAAGTTCCAGTTCAGGATGTTGTGGATGTAGCAAGGAAATTCTTGAGTACCGGTAAACCAGGTGACGGAAAAATCTTCATTTATGAATTGGCGAATGTTGTGAATATCCGTACCGGAAAAGAAGGCCATGATGCGTTAAAGAATGAGATTTGATGCAGTGACTCAATCGACCAAATGTGCCGGATCCAATAAATAAAAGAAAGGGAGCTGAAAATGGGGAGACTGGTCCGAATTGTTAATGCAAAAAAACAGAAGATCGTTAATACGCTCATTTCAGAGGATGTATATCAACCTGATGACAGACCCTTTTTATTGGAATTACCATTAAAAAATTTAGAAGAAATTTTATCGCTTCGAATAAAGTCCTCGTTTCAGGATCCCCGATTTAAAAAATAACCTTTTAGCCGTTTCCTTATGAAGGAGAACGGCTTTTTTATGCATCCCCCATGGAAATCGAGGAGCTTTCCAACTATAATAGATAAAAGGACATAAATTTAAATCCAATTTTTTTGCCTTTTTTGATACTTTTCGCTTAGTTAATTCGTTTTTTCTTTAATTTGCGAAAAGTGAATTCGAAAAAATGTAAGTCCTCCAAAAATTATTCGCGAATGCCCTGTTTAATGATGGGGAAATTATTAATATGTTCTTTTAAGAGGTGAAGGGAAATGGATCAATTTACGGTCGAATCCGTTTTAAATATCATCAGGGAGTTTGTTCCGAAGGATGCTTCAATTTCTGTGGCTGATTCCAAAAAATACATTTATTATCAACCGAGCAAACAAGTTGACCTAAGAATAAAACCGGGTGATTTAATTAGTGAAAACACGGCGACATATAAAGCTCTGAGTGTCCGTAAAAAAATAGGGGTGCAAGTTGAAAGTAATGTTTTTGGCGTACCCTACTATGGGCTGAGTGTACCTATCATGGACGAGGGCAATCCTTTAGGGGCGGTAACAGCCATTTTGCCTTCAAAGCCATTAATTTTACCGACATCATTCTTGACCATTAAAACAGATGAACGCTGGATACCGCTTCCTTATGATGAAATTATGTATTTGGAAGCTCAAAATAGGAAAACTAAAATTCAGTCCGAACGTGTGAGTGGATTTCATAAAATGAACTTAAGTGAATTGGAATACATTTTACCTAGTGAATTATTCATTCGTGTGCATCGTTCGTACATCGTCAATATTAACTATATACAGGAAATCCTTCCTGATTTTCATTCTACATTTTTACTAATAATGAAGGACAATTCCAAAATCCAAGTAAGTCAAACATATGCAAGTCAATTCAGAAGGGCTTTAGGATTTTAGTGTTACTCCTTTGTGTGAAATAAATGCTGGTTTATGCTCCATTTAAGGCTTTTCATTCAGAAATGAATGTAACTATTACACTGGCTTGGTAAAATTAAGTGTAAGAAAAGCGAAAAATGGGGGTCTTTTGTATGAACGAAAGCGTTTTCAAAAAAATTCGCAACGAACAATTTAAGGGGAAAGTAGTTACAGCGGAAGAAGCAGCTTCATGGATTAAAGATGGGATGAAACTCGGTATGAGTGGATTTACCCGTGCTGGTGATGCTAAAGTTATTCCAATGGCTCTGGTTGAAAGAGCTAAAACTGAAAAATTCAAAGTTGATGTTTATACTGGTGCTTCTTTAGGACCTGAAGTCGACCAACATATGGCGGAAGCTGGTATCATTAACAAACGCTTACCGTTCCAAGCGGACAAAGGCATTCGTAATAAAATCAATGCTGATGAAGTCACATATGTGGATCAGCATTTATCTCATACAGCTGAACAAGTCCGTCAAGGCATTGTCGGACCTATAGATTTTGCAATCATCGAAGCACTGGCGATTACAGAAGAAGGGTTAATCATCCCGACAACTTCTGTAGGTAACTCAGCCATATTCGTTCAAGAAGCTAAACATGTAATCATTGAATTGAACGTATCCCATCCAGAAGGATTGGAAGGGTTGCATGATATATATACACCAGCTAAACAAGGGGAACGCGAACCGATTCCTATGACTAGCGTAAGCGATCGTCTAGGCTCGATCGGTATTCAGGTTGACCCTGAAAAGGTAATGGGGGTCGTCGTTTCTACAGATCTTGATGCACCTTCTACAATCGTGCCGCCGGATGAAGAAACTGCAACCATCGCAAACCACCTTATTAACTTCCTTCGTGAAGAAATCAAGGCTGGTCGTTTAACTGAAAGCCTGGCTCCGCTTCAATCAGGTGTAGGATCAGTGGCAAATGCGGTATTCGCGGGCTTCCTTGAATCTGAATTTAAAGATTTGGAAGTGTATTCAGAAGTGCTGCAAGATGCGGTATTCGATTTAATCGATGCTGGAAAAGTTAAATTCGCTTCAGGTTGTTCGATTACATTAGCTGAAGAAAAAGGAAAACAGGTTTACGGTGAACTTGAGAAGTACCGTGATAAACTTGTTCTTCGTCCACAAGAAATTTCTAACCACCCTGAGATCATCCGCCGTCTTGGTTTGATTTCAATCAATACAGCGTTAGAGTGTGATATCTACGGTAATGTAAACTCAACACATGTTTCTGGGACAAGAATGATGAATGGAATTGGTGGATCAGGAGATTTTGCCCGCAACTCACGCTTAGGTATTTTCGTAACGAAATCATATGCAAAAGGCGGCAATATTTCCAGTATCGTTCCTTTCGTTTCTCATGTGGATCACACTGAACATGATGTGGATGTATTAGTGACAGAGCAAGGGATCGCTGATTTACGCGGGTTGGCACCAAAAGAGCGCGTAGAGTTAATCATCGAAAACTGTGCGCATCCTGACTACCGTCCGCAGCTTCGTGCATACTTCACTGAAGCTGTTGCGCAAACTGGAGGACATCAAACTCCACATATTCTTGAAAAAGCATTCTCATGGCATACAAACCTAGCTAAAAACGGTACGATGCTTGAAGCAGTACTTCAAGATCAAAAATAAGAGTCAAACCCCCGCCATTACAGCGGGTTTTTTTTATTTGGATTCGCCCTTGTTACTTATCCACTTTATGATATTTGTGGAAACCAATGGATCTTTCGTCAACTCCAATGGAATATTGAAAGGCAAATAGATTATTCTCCTGAGCAATTTGTATGGTGTTTCCAATTAGTTCTATTTCCTTCAACTTATAACGGATTTAAAGTGTAAAATGAAGCTTAACCATCAAAAAGGTAGGGAATGGCGTCATTATGATTTTTTCTTTTATTTTTGTATATAATTATTCATTCAAGTTATGGAAATATGGTAAACTGCTAACAATGAAAGATTATCATCATAGGATTTTCCGAATTTATGATGTTGTTTCCTTAGGGGAGTTAAATAGAATGGTAATAGTGGAGGAGATAATTTGTTCAAGACAAAACTGCATTTTTGGACGTTAGAGTTATTACTATTGTCTTTACTTTTTTATGTTGGTACAAAGATTTCTTTTCTTTTCGAACCAATAGTTATTTTTACATCTACATTGTTCTTTCCCATCTTGATTTCAGGTTTTCTCTACTTTTTGTTCAACCCCACTGTTGATTTCCTGGTTAAAAGAAGAGTGCCAAGGGGATTGGCCATAGTATTGCTTTATGTATTTTTCCTAGGATTGGTTAGTTTGTTGGTCGGTCTGGTTGGCCCATCACTTTCCAAACAGGTTACGGATTTAATCAATAACCTTCCGGATTATTTCAATCAAGTTAGGAAGTTCATTGAAGATTCAGCAGAGTCAAAATGGTTTTTGTGGACGGTGGAACAAGATTATGTCCCTTTGCAAGAAGTAGGAGATTCGCTTCAAAAATATTTGACGAATTTACCGAGTAATATAACGAACAGTTTATCTTCTGTTTTCAGCGTAGTGACGAATATAACATTAGTGGTCGTAACGGTTCCTTTCATCTTATTTTATATGTTGAAGGATGGGGATAAGCTTCCAAGCTCCATCATGAAGTTCGTACCGGTTAGCTATAGAAAACCAGCTTTAACAGTACTTCAGGAAACAGGCGGGACGCTTACTACATACATACAAGGACAGATGCTTGTTTGCTTGTTTGTTGGGATTGGAACGTTCATTGGGTATTTAATCATTGGTTTGCCTTACGCGTTCTTATTTGCGCTGATTGGTGCAGTAACCAATATCATTCCATATGTAGGTCCGTTTATCGGAGCGGCTCCTGCGGTCATAGTGGCATTGATTCATTCACCGGCCGAAGCGTTATTGGTCATTCTTGTTGTAACGGTCATCCAGCAACTGGATGGTAATTTCATTTCACCGTTAGTCATCGGGAAAAAATTGAACACACATCCGCTTACCATCATCATCCTATTGCTCGTCGCCGGAAATATAGCCGGTATCATCGGTATGATTTTGGCCGTTCCTACTTATTCCGTTGTTAAAACGATTGTATTGAATATCGTAAAATTCATCAGGATCAGGAAAGAGGAAAAGCTTGAAGAGGATATACTGGAATGAAAAAACGGGTCCGACTCATTTGAGTCGGGCCCGTTTTCTTAGTGAAGGAACGAAAGCTTATTAATTACAAACCTAACGAAATATATTTTACTTCAAGGTATTCTTCGATGCCTTGGTGTCCACCTTCGCGGCCGAGCCCACTTTGCTTGAATCCGCCAAATGGAGCTTGTGGAACGGAAGGGAGTCCGTCGTTCAATCCTACAATACCGAATTCAAGTGCCTCGGTGAATTTGATGCCTTTGGTGATATTTTCAGTGAATACGTAAGCTGCCAAACCGAAGATGGAGTCATTTGCCCTTTTGATTGCCTCTTCATCGGTCTTGAAGGATGCAATTGGAGCTAGTGGACCGAATGTCTCTTCCTTCATGCAAAGCATGCTGTCATCAATGTTGGACAGTACGGTTGGTTGAAGAAAAAGGCCGCCGATTGATTTTCCGCCAGCTTCGAGCTTAGCTCCGCTGCTGATTGCTTCATCAATTTGTTTTTGAACCTTATCCACTGCATTTTGATCGATAAGCGGACCGATATCGACGCCATCTTCCAATCCGTTTCCTACTTTTAGTTCTTTGACCCTGGCAACGAGCTTTTCGATAAAGGCTTCCTGAATGGCTTCGTGGACATAAATGCGATTTGAACAGACGCATGTTTGTCCAGCGTTACGGAATTTTGAACTGATGATGCCATCAACCGCTTTATTAAGGTCGGCATCTTCAAGAACGATCGCGGGGGCGTGACCTCCAAGTTCAAGCGAGATTTTCTTTACTGTGTCGGCTGAGCCCCTCATTAAGGTTTTACCGACTTCTGTAGACCCGGTGAACGTCAACTTACGGACCCTTGTATCTTGAAGCCAAGTTTCACCGATTTCTGATGATTTTCCTGTCACGACATTGATGACTCCTTTTGGAATCCCAGCTTCTTCCGCTAATTCAGCCATTTTTAAAGCTGTTATGGGAGTCAGGTTTGCCGGCTTAATGACGACTGTGCAGCCGACGGCAAGGGCTGGTGCCACTTTTCTTGTAATCATGGCTGCTGGAAAGTTCCAAGGCGTAATGACAGCTACAACTCCTACAGGCTGTTTAGTCACGAAAAGCCGCTTATTGGACACGGAAGCAGGAATCGTTTCGCCGTAGACCCGTTTCCCTTCTTCGGCAAACCAAGATAAAAAGCCATTTGCATATGTCATTTCGCCAAGAGCCTCTTTAAAGGGCTTGCCTTGCTCTTCAGTCATGATTTTGGCAAGTTCTTCTTTATTATCATCAATCAATCGATGCCATTTCCAAATTAGTTCTGCACGTTCGTAGACTGAGAGTGCTGACCAATCCGTAAAGGCATCATAAGCGGCATCTGCAGCCTTGGCTGCTTCAGTCGCACCGCCTTTAGGAACGGTGGCAACTATTTCATCCGTTGCCGGGTTTTTCACTTCAATTTTATCCAACCCAAAATCCGACCACTCACCGTTAATAAATAATCCGTAATCCTTCATGATAGAACCTCCTATTTTGGTTAAATCCATCAAACTACTAAAAAACTTTTAACTTTATACCTTTACCTGTTACATAAAAGTATAAACACTTTCCGATGATACTGAAATTTATTTGATTGGCTATTTTTTTGAAACTCGACTATTCCTTGTAGAATGTGGAGGAGGAAGACATAAAAAAAGAGGTGCAAGTTGCACACCTCTACATTCATGGTTTCGATTATTTTTCCGATGAGACGGCCACTTCACCCATATCACCTGAGATGGCTTGATTTGGATTGAATTCACCTTCGGATTTAGAAATGACCACAGTAGCAACACTGTTACCGATTAGATTAGTGATTGCGCGTGCTTCAGACATGAAGCGGTCGACTCCAAGAAGTAGTGCCATTCCTTCAACCGGAATCATTGGGAAGGCAGCTAATGTTGCAGCAAGTGTAATGAAACCGGATCCCGTTACACCAGCAGCTCCTTTGGACGTTAACATCAAGATTCCCAGAAGGGTTAATTCCTGCCAGATGCTTAAATCGATACCATAGGCTTGGGCGATGAAAATCGCTGCCATGGATAAGTAAATGGATGTGCCATCAAGGTTAAAAGAGTAACCAGTTGGGACAACTAAACCGACTACGGATTTTGAACAACCGTATTTTTCGAGTTTTTTCATCACGCTTGGGAGGGCGGATTCCGACGAAGATGTACCTAAAACTAAGAGGATCTCTTCTTTTAAATAGGCAATGAACTTGAAAATATTAAAGCCGTAGATTTTTGCGATCGAACCAAGGATAAGAATGATGAATAGTGCCATGGTAATATATACGCTACCCATTAATTGTCCTAAGGAACTTAGTGAACTAAGACCGAACTTACCGATTGTGTAAGCCATTGCCCCAAAAGCCGCCAATGGAGATACTTTCATGATCATACTGACTATGCCGAAGAAAATATCAGCAATATGTTGAAGGAAGGAGACGACAGGTTGTACTTTTGGTCCCATCGCCGCCATTGATAATCCGAATAATACGGCAAAGAATAAAATAGGGAGTAAGTCCCCGCCAGCCATTGCAGCAACAGCATTATCGGGGATGATGTTGGAAATGAAGGCCATTGCGCCATGTTCCGTTTCGGAAGCGGCTGTTGTATATTGTGATACATCGCCGCCTTCGACTGAATCGATGTTGAAACCTTTACCGGGTCCTAACATATTAACTACGATAATTCCGATAGCAAGGGCGAAGGTGGTAACGATTTCGAAATAAAGCAGGGCCTTTCCGCCGATGCGGCCAACCTTTTTCATATCGCCCATACCGCCAATCCCGATTACGACGGTTAGGAAGATGATTGGTGCAATGACCATTTTAATCATTTTAATAAATAAATCAGCTAATATCTTCAGCTGTTCACCAAAAGCAGGGAAGAAGAAGCCGACTGTTATACCCAAAATGATACCGATGATGACCTGAACTGTTAGATTTTTTAATATTTTCAAGGTACATTCTCCTTTGCTATATGATAGCGCTTTCTTGACTTGACTATAGTGTAACAGAAGGAAGAGTCAGAATATTCTTTTGGTGATATTGTTCTTTTTGGTCTTTTTGGTCTTGTGGATTTCAAATGATGGGTAGAAGAGGAAATGATAGTGATTTGGTCTCATGTATACCTAACCAGCATAAAAAAAATACCGGCGGAGCTCCGGTATTGAGGAAAATCAATTTTCAAATGGTTTTATGAGTGCATAAAGGGTTGCAATCACAGGAAGTTTCAAGCCGGCCTTGTCAGCAAGGCGCAGTGCTCCGCCCTGTAAATGTTCCACTTCGAGGGTTTGGCCCTTCCGGCGGTCCTGATGCATGGAAGAGGTTGATTCATCCGGTAAACCTGCCATGTTTTCCAAAGCCTGAGCAATATTCTGCCTGGTAATCCCAACGTCATAAGCGTTTGCAAGTTCCTTCATTTCAACTAGGACGTTTTCCAGCAATCCATTGGTTTCCGGGAATCTCCGTATCGTGCCGATAGGGAGGTTTGAGGCGGTTGTTACACCCGAGAAAGCGGTGATGAACATGTATTTGATCCACATCCTGATTAATATGTTTTCCGTCCTGCTTACCTCCATGATAGCTGATCCGACCGCCTGTTCAAATTCATCACAAATCTTTTTCTGTGAAGGGTGAAGCGGGCCATAGATTAAATCGTGATTATCATTGGAGTGAATGACATGACCTTTTTCATCAAGGGTGGCAATGATGAAGGCACTTCCTCCCATGACGGCTTCATCGCCCAGTTCTTCTTGTAAAATGGATATATGCTCCAATCCATTCAAAAGCGGAAGGACCTTTGCGCCCTTTTCAACAAGGACCTTTAAATCTGTGAGGGTACCTTGCAGATGCTGGCCTTTTACGGCGAGAACCACAAGGTCAACCTTGTCTATATCAATTACATTTTCTGTGATATGCAGGTCGTTAAATTGATAGTTTCCATGTGGGCTTGATATGCTTATGCCGTTTTCTTTCAATTGTTCGGCACGTTTTTTTCGGACAAGGTATTGAACATGCTGACCAGCCTGCTGCAATCTGCCTCCAAAGTAAGAACCGAGTGCTCCGGCCCCTATAATGACAATATTCAAAGTGCACACCTCTCTTTTGGTTAAGATGTACTAATCATAACATTGACTGAATTTTCGGTAAATGTTTATCGTTTAAGGGTAAACTAGCTGTTTTAAAGTGTGTAAGTGGAAAAAACAAAAGACCAGCCTGAAAGATATCAGGCTGGCACTTATCATTATTTATAGACTTTTACTTTAACCGTTTTTCTGCCCCAATTCATTGCTTTTGAATGAGAAGAGTAGAAGACGTCAATTTTATTCCCTTTGATTGCGCCGCCTTTATCTGCGGCAATGGCCTCCCCGTATCCTTCTACATGAACTTTAGTTCCTAGCGGAATGACCTTAGGGTCGACTGAGATTGCTTTTGCGTTAGGGTTTTTCTTTAAGTTAAGACCTGATGCTGTAATACCGCTGCAACCTTTGCAGTTCGCTGTGTAAGCTGTCGCATTGACGGTGATCGTTTTATATTTCTTGGATGATGTTGTTTTAGCTTTAGGTTTAGCAGAGGTCGAAGTTTTCTTAACCTTTAAAACTTGATTTGGATGGATGTTATCTTTTTTAAGGTTGTTCCAACCTTTGAGTTGATTGACTGTTATATTATGTTTATTGGCGATACCCCATAGTGTGTCGCCGCTTTTAACTTTGTATGTAGTAGTAGCAGCCGATGAAACTCCGGAAAAACTAAATACCAGCAAGAAAGCAGTGAATAGTGGAAGTAGTATTTTTTTCAAAATGAATAGTCTCCTTTGTTTTAAATCGTAGACTTAGAATAACAGGTATATATGACAATAATGTTTCGGTGGAATAGTAATTGTGTTACAAAAACGTTTCCGTTGATAAATAAATGTAATGTAAACTAGGTCTAAAGGACTTGTCCATTAAATGGAAATGTATATTTATTATGTCAGTATGAGCGTTTTTTTTGTTTAAAAATGTTGATGCAATGGCATATTTTGTTTAATTATAAAAAAACTGGTTGATTGATGCTTAGTTTTAAAGTCCTGTATATTTTGTAAAAATACAACGCGATAATAGTCAAATACCTGCTGTATATTTTAGTGAGAGAGGATTTTTAGGAAATGAAAAAATCCGACATCTAATGATGCCGGATGTTAACATCCAAATGGATTAAGTTAAAGAAAATTCAGAAGCGAAATCGACTAGCATTTTTTGATATACTGCCACAGATTCAAGATTAACGCATTCCCTATCTCCATGCCAGTTCTCACCTTTAGGTCCGAATTCAATGGCTGGTATATTATATGCCGCAAAAAAGACGGTATCTGCGGAGCCATGTTGTCCAAAAATGACAGCATCTCGATGGGTGTTCTTTTCGATAATCGGGCGAAGCAGTGTGATGAATGGGTCTGACTCTTCTGTTTTTACAGGTTTACTGTACATATTAAGGTGGAGATTCTTTCCTGTCACACTTTCGATCTGAGCAATGATCTCTTCCATTGTTTGCGTAGGAAGATAGCGGATATCAAGACTGAGCAAACACGCATCCGGTACCTTATTGTAGACATCCCCACCTTTTATTTTTGCTAGGTTAATTGAAGGGGAAGAGTAAAGGGGGGTATGATCCCGGGTGAAAGGAAGTTCCTTTATTTTTTGATAGAGATCATAGGCCTTTTCGATTGCATTTACGCCTTCCCATGGTCGGCTTCCGTGTGCGGATTTGCCGGATACTTCAATATCGAGTCGAAGTGCACCCTTTGCCTGGAGACCGATTCCCAATTGTGTCGGTTCAGCGCATATTACGAAGTCCCCTCTGTAACCATGTTTCGCTAAATATCCAGAACAGTTCAACCCGCCAATTTCTTCATCTGATACAATCTGTAGCTGGATTTTCAAACCTAGGCCCTTATCTTTCAGTTCGGTAAATGCACACATCATCCCTGCAAGCCCAGCTTTCATATCGGCTGCCCCGCGTCCATATAAATTTCCTTCATGAACTTCAGGGAAAAATTGATCAGGCGTCCCGCTGACAACATCCACATGGCCATTCCAAATTACGGTTTTATCTCCGCTGCCAATCTCGCTAACAAGCATTTTATAACCGTTATTGACGATCACATTTACGGTAATTCCTTGTTTTTTAAGCCAGTTCGCACAGTATTCAACTGCTTCGTTGGCTCCTTCTTTCGATGAACTATCAATAGATACTAAATCCTTAAGTAACTCGATTAGCAAAAAGAAAACCCCCTAAAAATATGCATACTATTAGTATATATACCCTTTCTTAGTAAGGGTTAACTCAAAAATATTTTCTTGTTAAAAAACGTTTAACCTTTTCTTCCCGTGGGGTATGTAAAGGGGGAGCGACAATTTACATTCTTTAAGGAGGATGATAAATATGGATAAACGTATAATTGGTGTATATGAAACTGGAGAAGAAGCCATTAAGGCTGTTGAGTCATTGCAGGCACAAGGATATAACCGTGAAGATATTTCAGTAGTTGCGAAAGATAAAGAAGAATTAAAGACAGTGAATGAAGAAACGGGTACAAAGGTTGAAGAGGGACTTGCAGCCGGTGCGGCGACCGGAGGAATTTTGGGCGGTGCTGCCGGATTATTGGCAGGTGTGGGTGCACTGGCGATTCCGGGAATCGGACCGGTACTTGCAGCTGGGCCGCTTGCTGCCACATTAGCCGGAGCGGCTGTAGGTGCAGGTACTGGCGGATTGGCCGGTACATTAATCGGTATGGGCATACCTGAAGAAGAGGCGAATCGTTATGAAGCGGATGTTAAGGGTGGCAAGCTGCTTGTGTTAGTCGATTCGGATGCGAGTAAACCCAACTCTTCCTACTCAGGAATTACAGAGACCGATGAAACGCTAACGAACAGTAGAAGACCTCTTTAAATTGTAAGTTAAAAAAGGACGGATCCCGTTAGGGCCCGTCCCAGTTTGTAGACAAAAGGGGTTCGGAATTAAAAAATTCCGAACCCCTTTTTGAGATTCCCTTTGAATTTTTGCCTGAAGTTAGGAGATTGGGGCTCTACGAGCCCACTATGTTAGGCCATTTTTGGACCTCGCCATGTCCAATTGGCCATCTTCTTTAAATTAATGGCAGCGAAAGTAAGCATCGCCTGCATCGACAATTTTTTAAGTCCCCTTAAAGTTGTCCAACGCATACC